>CALINF010000327.1 GCA_938045215.1 uncultured Halieaceae bacterium
CGCCTGCAGAGCACTTGAGGTGACCCAGCTCGGATTCGTGACGCCCTACGTGCCTGTGGTGTCCTCGGCCCTGCGCGCCTCGCTCGAGGAGGACGGTCTCGAGATCGTCGAGTCGGGCTCGTTCGAGCAGGCCGAGGAGCACGTCGTCGCGCGCATCACCCCCGAGTCGATCCTCGAGGCAATCATTGGGGTCGCGGCGACGGCCCCTTGCCAGGCGGTCTTTGTTTCATGCACCAACGCGCGCACCCTCGACATCATCGAGCGCGCCGAACAGCGCCTCGGCATCCCGGTGCTGTCGAGCACCCAGGCGCTTGCCTGGCACATGCTGCGGCTGGCCGGGATCGACGACCACCGCCCGGGGTGCGGCAGGCTATTCGCAGTGTGACACCTTACAAAGGCAAAAACTGGTCGGCGAGAATCCCAGGAAGTATTGTCATCGCGCCTGAATGATCGTCGAATGGCCCTCGCGCTGTTGTTTCAATCGAGGGTGGAAGACTTAGTCATTCAGGTTATCAGCTGCGACCCTGGGAGATATCCAGGCATTTCGAGCCGCAAGTTGGGGATGCGTTTTGAATCCCGCTATTGATACAGCTTTATGCCGACAAACACCCTGGTATCGAACTGGTTGGTGGCGTAGAAGTCGGCGTAGCGATCGCCGAGATTCTGAATCACGCCGTAGGCCTCAGCGTTCCATGCGTCACTGAGACGAAAACGTCTTGCGAGTTTCAGATCCAACCTTGTGAATCCATCCACATCATCCCCCTCCTCGAGGTAATTCATCTCGCCGACGTGGTAGAGCATAGCGCTCAGCGTGGTGTCGCTGCCGAGGTTGACGATCCCTAAAAGACTAAGGATATGCGTGGGTACGGAGTCATCGATCGTGCGCTCGTGGTCCTCAAGGTGAGTCCCACCGCTTCCATCCCTCGCGGGGTAGCTGAGGAGATCCGGCTTGGTAAAAACCCTGTTGCGCATCTTGGTGAAACTGTAGGCACCAATGAGCCGGGCTTTCGGAGTGGGACGCCATTCGAGACTCGATTCAAAGCCGTACAGATCGACGTCGACCTGGTTGGTGTAAGCCTCTGCAACGGAGTCGGCCGGACCAAAGTAATCGAGAGGGCCGGGATTTATATTGCAATTGATCCCAAGCTTTGCCGGCACTGGGTTGATCGATGGATCGCATACCGCAAGGTCACTTCTCGTGAGCAGTGCATAGTCTTCGTGTTGTAACAAACCTTCGTACCGTTCGTAAAAAAGCTTGACGTCACCGCGAACCGGCCATCGCTTGGGATTCCAGAACATCCATCCCAGTTCGTACGCCTCCAGTGTTTCGTTACCCGGAACCTCCCTGCTCTTGCCAAGCTGGTAGATAAGGTCGGCTGTGCCATCGATACCTGGCCCACCGAACGGCGTCTGATCGAGGTCAAGGGGAAAGTACTGGTCCCATCGCGCCTCGATCATTGAGGGGGTGCGCACTGATCGCGATGCCGAGAGACGCAGGGTGTGGTATTCGGTGGGCGAAAAATTCACTGCAATGCGTGGCGAGAAATCGTTTTCTGCAATGTCATGCGATTCATACATGAATCCGGCATTGACAGTCCAACTCGGCTCCGGCCGCCATTCGACGTTCGCAAATACGCGCTCCATCTGATCGTCGACCGGATTGTTTTCTCCGAACCAGCCCGGGGAATCGACTTCGTCGGACCTAAGCTCAAAGCCCCAGACGAGGCGTATCAGCTCGGTTGGCACCATCAGATGTTTCACTTCGATCGCGTAGCGTTCCTCCGTACGCGTATTCGAAAAACCCGCAAGGACCGGGGTACCAAATGGATTCTCCGGATGGCTCGGATCAATTATCGTTGGGTAATCATCTTCAACATCAAGCTTTTGAGCGTAGGCTAAAAAACTGAGTTGCTGATCACGAGAGATATCATGCTCTAGGTCGACCTGAGCAAATCTGCTCTCAGTCTCGGCGATACGTGGCGGCGAATCAGCATCGATGACCCCGGGTGATTGCAGCCTACCTACATTCAGATCACCCGATTTAACCCCGGCCTGCAATCGCAGGCGGTTTTGTTGTGAGATGTCATACGTCGCATCGAATGTTGCGAGATTCAATTTTTTTGCGTCATCGTCCCCATAGAGCAGATGATCTGTGAATCCCTCGTCCTGCTCATGCCCCAACGTGTAGCGAAGCGCCAATGCTCCCCGACTCAACCCCTGTCTGAATACGCCCTTCAAATATTCCGGATCGCCCCCTGCCACGTGCATGTAGACGCCCTGACTGGCATCAGGATGTTTCGAGATGATATTGACCACACCGTTGAAGGCATTTGCGCCATGAGTCGCGCTGTTCGGCCCCCTAACCACCTCGATTCGATCTATGTCATCAATGGCCAGGGGCAAGTCAGACCAAGCCAATCCTCCATAGAACGGCATGTAGACACTGCGTCCATCCACGAGCACCTGGAGTCGTCGCCCGAATTCGTCGACGAAACCGTGATAACCCACCGTACGCCGGTACGTATCCTCACTTCCAACGAGAAAGCCCGGAGCAAGGCGAAACAGATCCGCAATCTCGCGTGCCCCACTGGCCTCGATCATCTCGCGGTCGATGATGAATGTAGCCGCGGGTGCATCCTGTGGTCTCTGAGCCAACCTCGTGGCCGTGATGATCACGGGAAGTTCGGTGAAGAACGGCGCCTCAGATCCAGGTGATGATGGTAAGTCTTGAGCAAATGCCACTTGATTGAGAAAGAGGGCAGTGCAGACAAGGCACCGCCACCTGATAACTGTTCCCCTTGCATACTGACGAGAAGAAACGAGGACGTCAGTTGCCCTGCCACAAAACCGCACCACCTTCCCCAGCCCCTTTATTGTTTTCTTTTTTATTGAACGCGGTAGCCCACGCTCGATTATATGTTCGCCTACCCTTGCTCCCTCGGCCAGACGAATAATTTCAGACTAACGATTTGTCATGCGGATCGCAAGGGTATGAATTCCTTGAGATAACCATATCTCAGTGAGCAGAAACGCCTAGTTGCATCATAACCGTCCTGATCAAATCCATGACTATCGGTACACCTTCGCCGTTGCAGTTTCTCCCGCGATCGCTTGCTGCTTGTGATCGCCACATTGTGTTGCTTCCAGTGTCAACAGGTCCTACCCATCGTCGACAATCTCACCGATCAGGTTGTCGACCACGACCGGGGTCTGGAAGTAGCTGACCGTTGGTTGCGCACCGTAGCGCTCCATGATCATCTGGCTCCACGCGTCGGAATAGAACGACTCAGCCTGCTCCAGCGTCCGCCAGAGGTAGGCACCGCCCGCGCTACGACCATCTCCTGAGAGCAGGTAGTACTTGCGCACCAGGCCATCGACCCCGAGGTAGTTGGGCGCACTGCCCATGAAGAGTTCGCGCGCCCGCTGGAGTGTCGTGGGTTCGGGCAACTGGAATTGGACCAGGGCAGTAATCATTCTCGTCTCCAAGGCTGATTTACGGATTTCGGAAAGATGGTTGGACTGCATTTAACCAACCAGTAACCTCAAGTAATTTTTGAGTAAATTGACTTGCGTCAACTACAAGAACTCGTTATTTTCTCTGCTGAATAACTAAAAAACGCTTGGAAAACGACACGCGGTGCGGGCAGCTAAGCCCGAGAAAAATCGCGCCAGGTGCAGAAAATTGTTTGAGGGGGCGAATCTTACTGGATACCCAGTGCCCGCGCGTGTTCATGTGCGGTGGCTAGCCCTTTGTCTCGCCCTGCTGCTGGCACTGCCGCTGCAATGCCTGACCGCCATGGCAGCCTCCCCTACCCAATCCACTTCTGAAGACCCCTTCTTTGCCGATATCGGTGAGGTTCTGATCGCCTCCCGCCTTGCACAGCGACCCCCAGATGCCCCAGCTGCGGTTTTCGTCATCGACCGCGAGATGATCGACGCCTCAGGCGCACGCGAGTTGCACGAGCTGCTGCGTCTATCACCGGGTTTTCTTGTCGCTCATGATGGAGCCAACCGAGCAACGGTTGGCTACCACGGTCTGGTTGATCACTACGGTCGGCGGATGTTGGTGCAAATAGACGGACGCCCAGTCTACGACCCACTGTTCGGTGGCATCCGTTGGGCCGACCTGCCGATCGCTCTCGACGACGTCCTGCGCATTGAGGTCATACGCGGCTCCAACAGTGCGAGTTACGGCGCCAACGCATTTCTCGGCGTGGTCAACATCCAAACGCGCTCGGCAGCAGCCAGCCAGGGCACATACCTGCGCGCCGCCGCCGGCGACCCACGTTACCGAGAGGCCGTCTTCCGCCACGGCTTCACTCGCGGACCACTGGAGATGCGCTACACCCTCGGCTACGAAGAGGACGATGGATTCACGAAGATTGTCAGTCGGCCGATCTTCGACTCCAAAGCGCTGAGCTTGGCATCCTTCGATGGCACATGGAGTACCAGTGGCCAGCATACCTTCCGGCTACAGGGCGGTATCAAAGAGGGGGATCTCGAGACCGGTCGCCTCAGCGGGGACGTCATCGACCCGTTCAACCCGCCACGCGAAGTGCCGGTTAGCCACCGCTTCATGCAGTTCGACTGGAGACATAATTTCAGTGCAGACGAAGCACTTCACGTCACTGCACACACCACCTACCGCGACTATGACGATGAGTACCGCGCGCGCTTCACTTTGCCAGACGTGGAGATCGCACCCGGCACCCTTGTCGACGTGACGCTTGATAGCGAATTTGGCTTTCACAGTAAGGCCCAACGCCATGCCATCGAACTCGAGCACACGCTGAAGCCGGCCGACGATCTGCGCCTGGTATGGGGTACAGAACTGCGTCGCGACGAGATCGACTCCAGGACATTGTTCCGCGGGGGCAACCAAGCGAAAAATGACATGGCACGGCTGTTCGGCAATGTGGAGTGGCGCACCAAGAACGATCTGGTGCTTAACCTCGGAGGCATGCTGGAGCATCACGATGTCACCGGCACAGACTTCTCGCCACGACTCGCGGTCAACTGGCAGGCCCATCCAAGGCATACGCTGCGCCTCGCCGCGTCGCGCTCGATACGGGTACCGTCTCTGTTCGAGGCCGAGGCCGATGCCTACAACCTGGTCGACATAGGTCTGCCGGCAACGGACGGTCAGCCCGATGCCATATCCCAGGAGTGGCTGAATGCCCAGGATCTCAACAGCGAGACCGTCGAAAACATTGAGTTTGGCTGGCTGTTCGACCTGATGCCGGAAGTGGGACTGCGCGGCGACATCAAGCTGTTCTATGAACGCTACGAAGATCTGCTGTTCGAGTACCACTACCCTCTGGCACTTCGTGGCGACTTGGCACTGTGCGATCCGGCTCTCAATCCACTGACCGGGGCGGTGATCCCCGCGGTCATAGACGCCCTCGAACGCGATCGCAGCCCAAACGCCTGGAGACGTGATGATGGTCCAGCCTGCAATATTTACGATGGCTTCAACAATCAGGTGGGGCTGGAGGGACCGGAGGCGCTGAGTTTTGCAAACCAGCTCGACATCGATGTCTACGGGGTCGAGGCGAGCCTGGAGTGGCGACCCAGCACCCGCTCGCGGATCATCTCCTCTTATAGCATTTCAGAAACCCGCAACTTGGAGGTCGGGAACCCGTCGCTCCTCGACCGCGACTTCACCAACAGACCGGGCAACTGGCTGGACAAGGTGGTGAGCGACTTCGAGTATTCGGTGCCTAGCCACATCTTCAGCGCACTGGCGATTTTCAGCCCGGACCAGAAACTCACCTTCAGCGCCGCTGCCTATCACGTCAGCCGGACCGACTTTCTAGAGCGCGGTGACACCAACATCCCCGCCTATACCCGCTACGATTTTCGCGCCGCGCGCCGCTTCCGGCTCGATTCAACATGGCAGGCCGAGCTCTACCTCGTTCTTCAGAATGCTGGCCATGACTACGAGGACTTCGAGCATAAGAACATCTACGAGACCCGCGCCTTCGCCGGCATCAAGATCTACCAGTAAGCGCTTGGCGTAAGCACGCCCCGGCCCCATTCCCTACCTGCCTACTCGGTTGTTTGCGGTTGCACAAAAATCGTAAACTACGCATCGAGAGGGGGGGGGTAATTCCTTGTGATTCAGACGACGCACCGGTCGGCAACCCGACCGCGCGCAGGAACCCATGCGCGCATAAGCAAAGCCATGCTGCTCTGCGGCATGCTGGCCTCCAGCATCTCCCACGCCGAACACCACAACCCCTTCGGCAGCACCGAGAGCCTCTACCTCGGCGAGATCCCGGTGGTGCTCTCGGGCACCCGCCTCGCACAACCTCTGAACGAGTCGCCGGTCGCGATCACGGTCATCGATCGCGAGATGATCACAGCCTCC
>CALINF010000328.1 GCA_938045215.1 uncultured Halieaceae bacterium
GAGGGTGTCGCCAAGTTCCTGAAAGAGGACGTTGCTGCTACTGACGATCCACACAAGGGTTTCCTGGCCCGGGTGGCGGCCAACTCTCTGGGAATTGCTCAGCGCGAGTTACTGTGCGGGCCGCAGCTGGCACAAAGTGAAGAGCAACGCCTGCAAGCATTGCTTGGCACACATGAGAATCTGGATATGCTGCGGTGGTCTCTCGTTAATCAACTGCGCGAGAACATGCCACTGGATACGCCGGGACTGGCCGAGCACCTGCGTCAAACAGTGGCCGCGCAGCTGGCAATAGATCAGCCCCGGTATTCGGCGCTCAGCAAACCTGCACAAGCATAGCCGTCGCTAGGATTGCGGCTCCTGCTCGTTGCTTTGCTCGGTATCAGCATCGGTATGATCCTCTGCGGCGCGCGGATCAAGATCGAAACTGTTGGGAGCAGCATCGGGCGCTGCCATCCCAAACGGAGTTTGTGCCTCGATGCTAACCATTCTGGGGTCGCGTAGTTGCAGCGCAATGTAAGCTCCGACCAGAATACAAAGCACTGCAAAAGACCAGAACAGGGAGGTGGCACCTAGCACTCCCATCAATTGTCCCAGTACCACTGGCGCCAGAACGGCCCCCATCGCGTTCGTCAAAAGCACTGTTGTACCGATGGTCACGAATTCTTCTTTTGAGGATACATCGGCCACGGTGGCCAGCGCCATTGCGTACAAAGGCATCACCATCGCCCCGAACAGAAAAACGGTTACAAGATGCCAAGCTTGAAAGACGCTCAACGCCACGCCTACGGAGCTGAGCGCGCCACCCGCGCAAAGAATGATTAGCACTTGGCGACGATCAATTTTGTCTGATAGCCAGCCAATGGGATACTGAAGGATGGCTCCGCCGGCGATACCCATGGTCATGAACCATGTGATGTCCACCGGATCGCTGCTGTACCTGTTGGCAAACACTGCGCCTAGTGACCAGAAACTGCCGGCGACAAAACCAGACAATAAAGCTGCCGAAAACGCAGAGCGTGATCGATTGTAGAGCAGTCGGAAACTCGCCCGTGCGGATTCAACAGGAGCAGGAGCCATTTTTCGGGTCATACCAATGGGAATGATTGCCAGTGCTACGAACATCGCAGATAGCATGAAGGGTGTAGACGAGGTAATTGGCCCAACATTGATAAGCAGCTGCCCCAGGGTCATCGACGACAGGGTGACAAACGTATAGATGGATAGAATGCGACCGCGCGTATCAGCGCTGGTTTGACTATTGAGCCAGCTCTCGATGACCGAGTACAAACCGCATATGGCGAAGCCGGTTAAAAAACGTAAGCCAAACAGGGAGATAACATTCGGTAGCATATCCAGGGCCAGGATGCTGCTCAGCATAAGCGCCGACAGCACGGCGAAGGCGCGAATGTGGCCTATCCTGGTGATGACCTGTGGGATAATAAAGCAACCAGCTACAAAGCCCAGAAAGTACAAGGAGGCGCTTGCACCAATTAGCCACTCAGGTAGTGACAGTGCTGCGTTACGCAAAGGTAGCAATGTTAATTGCATACCGTGTCCGACCAGTAACAATCCCGTAGAGAGTAACAGTGAGGTAACCGCTAGCAACTGCTTCATTGGTTCGGTCTCTGAAAGTGGTAGTCTGTCGTCAGATGGCTGACTGACAGGAATGCGAATAATTGACCTGCAGAAATTTTGGGTATTTGTTTCGAGTTGGGGTTAATCACCGTCTGTAAGGCCTGAGATTCGGTGCCAGGCACAACGTAGTTTAAGCCAATTGGCTTGCAAGAAATAGCACCAGCTTCGCGATCCTGGCAGGTCATCTTGAAGAGAATTTGAAGCAAGGCAAAGCAAAGCAAAGTACAGCATGGCTTCAACATCGAAACCGTGCTTAACTTTCGTGCCTGACTTTCGAACTCAACTTGTTTAAAAAACTAAAACCCAGATCGCAGGAGAATGTTCATGAGCGAAATCGTATTGCATCACTATGAGATGTCACCCTTTGGCACCGTCATCCGCTTGGCATTAGGTCTCAAAGGCCTGAGTTGGAAGTCTGTTGACGCACCCGTAATATCCCCTAAACCTGATCTGAGTGCGTTAACAGGTGGGTATGAACGGATACCTGTACTACAGATGGGAGCCGACATTTACTGTGATACCGATTGCATTACCGAAGCACTGGAAGCGTGTTGCCCCCAGCCCAGTCTGTACCCCGATCCGATGGGGCCGGCCGGTAAAATCATTGCACATTGGGCGGGCAGTGTCTGGTTTATGCCGACGGTGGGTGCCTCCCTTGGTGTGAACCCGGATATGTTGCCGGCGGAGTTTTGGGAAGATCGCGGTAAGCGCTTTGGTATGCGTCGCGAGACCTTTCTTCCTGCCGTGCCGCATCTGCAGTCACAGTTCGCGGGCGGTGCGAGCATGGTGATGTCAGCGCTGGACGATGGACGTGCCTTCATTGCAGGCGATGCCCCTGGGCATGCTGACTTTGCCCTTTACGTTAATATTCGATTTGTGTCGTTTGCGGGAGTGGCTCCAGCAGATTTCAGCCCTCAGGTAGCAGCTTGGTATGAACGGGTGGAGGCTATCGGCTATGGCGACTTCGAAGACTGGACGGGCGATCAGGCAATCGAGCATGCGCAGCGATCGGAACCTGTAGGCGGGTGTAGCGTCGCTGAGGGTGAAGCGTTCAGTGCCGGGCAACGAGTGTCCGTAACGACTGACTCGCCCGATCCTGCCGCTATTGTAGGAACCCTCGTGGGCTTGTCAGATCGACGTATTTCGCTGTCGCGCGTTGATGAGCGCGCGGGCGAGGTACATGTGCATTTTCCGCGGCTTGGTCAAATCATGACGCCAGTCGACGGATAACTTCAAGATACGAGCACTGTGCTCGCTACCAGTGTCTGACTTTCAGGGAACGTATTCGCTATGGATTCAATCAAGACAGCTTCACATTT
>CALINF010000329.1 GCA_938045215.1 uncultured Halieaceae bacterium
ATTCGGCTGTTGTTTGAAGCATTTGCTGACCGCAGCTATGACGACTCCGGTCGCCTGCTCTCGCGCAAGCAACCTGGCGCTGTGCACTCGCGCGAGAAAATGCTCGAACAAGTGTCTCAAATCTGCACGCGGGGCACGATAACCACGGCAACAGGCCGCGAAATCGAATTGCACGTCGATACACTCTGCGTGCATGGAGACAACCCCGAGGGTATCGCAGCGATTCGTGATATTCGGGCACTGGTTGACGCAGGCCAGTGACTACTGAGATTCATAGCGCCGGCGAAAATTCGCTAATCGTTTACCTGGGCGATAGCACCAGCCCCAGTGTATCCGCGCGCGTTCAATTGACTGCACAAAGAGTCACCCACGCGCTTGGCGACGCCTTGATAGATCTGGTGCCTTCTTATGCATCGTTGCTAGTGATCTACGATCCGCTGCTGACTGACCACTTCCATGTACAGCAGGCGATCAGATCGGTGCTACTCACACTGGACGTAACCGAAGACGCCGTGACGCAAGGTAACCGGATTACACTGCCGGTCTACTATTCTGCCGAGAGCGGCGCAGATCTGCTGACTCTGGCGGCAAACAGCGGATTGACGCCAGAAGACGTGATTCGTATTCACTGCGAACAGGAATACCGGGTCTATGCCATCGGCTTTGCGCCCGGCTTCGCCTACCTGGGCGAGGTCGACGAACGGATCGCTGCGCCACGCCTGAGCACTCCACGCCAACGCGTGCCGCGAGGAGCAGTTGCTATTGCCGATAGGCAAACGGCGGTGTATCCAGCGGTCAGTCCCGGCGGTTGGAACCTGATTGGACTGTGCCCACTGCGGATGTTTGATCCCGATAGCAACCCGACCATGCCGGTAGCGGTCGGGGATATAGTCTGCTTTGAGTCTGTCGATCGTGATCAGTTTTTCGCCCTTGGAGGCGAACTGTCATGAGCATGCGTGTGATCCAGCCGGGGCTACTCAGCCTGATTCAGGACGGTGGTCGCCACGGCAAACATAATATCGGCCTCACCACTGGCGGGCCAATGGATGGACAGGCATTTGCCATCTGCAACCGGCTACTGGGAAATGAGCCTGGCAGCACGCTGATCGAGATCAGTTTTGGTGGCCTGCAGTTGGAAGCGCAGGTTGACACCTTTGTCTGCATAACCGGTGCCGAGATACCTCTGACGATTAATGGGCAGGATGCAGCACTATGGCAATCCCATCGTGTGCGCGCGGGTGATGTTATTGCACTGGAGTTCACTACTGCCGGCTGCCGAGCCTATCTGGGCGTTGTAGGCGGATTCGACATACCGCAGTCGTTTGGCAGCTCGGCAACCGTCATGCGCGAACACATTGGTGGGTTAAACGGAGAGAAGCTACATTCCGGCGACCAACTTCCCTGTGCAACAGTGACAGAGCATCGCTGCAAACAGCTGCCTCTTGAGCATCAACCGCGCTACCACGACAGCGTCACCGTGCGTGTCATTCCGGGCTACCAGCAATCGCACTTTAGTCGTCTGCAGCAACGGCGATTCTTCAGTAGTACTTATGAGGTATCCGATCGCTGTGATCGCATGGGTTATCGACTAGAGGGTCCCGCGATTGACTGCGGCATCAGTGGCATTCTGTCCGAGGGAATCTGTCACGGCGCCATTCAAATTCCAGCAGACGGACAACCAATCGTCTTACTCAATGATCGCCAGACGATCGGCGGGTATCCCAAGATAGGATCTGCGCTCTCGCTGGATACACATGCGCTGGCACAACTGCGGCCCGGCGGAAAAGTGTTTTTTACGCCCATCTCCACACACGCGGCACACAACGCCCTGCATCTGGCCAATAGCTATATCCTGCGCCAACCGATAAGAGAGTGTCCACCGTGACCGACCAGAAACTCAGCGAAACCATTGAAGATCTGATGGTTGCCCGCAATCCCAGAAACATGCAGGACGCGCAGGCTGCATTAACGCCTGGATATTACTTGCGCGCTGCTCAACAGCTGTACGCGGCTCGAGGCAATGTCATTATCGGCACAGGCTTTCCAGTTGCCGACACCTTCGAAACCGATGGGCCAGTGGGTGCTCTTGCACTCTATAAGGCGTTGGAACTCCTGGGAAACACCTGCTGGCTGGCCTGTGCTGCCCCCCTTGCCGCCGCACTGGCCGATGATTATCGGATACTGCCACTAGCAGCACGGGATGCAGAAGCTGCAGCAATTGAAGCGCAACACTTGCTGACAGAACTTAAGCCGGCGGCAATCATATCGATTGAGCGGCCAGGGGTGACCAACGACGGGCGTTACTACAACATGCGCGGTGAGGATATCTCGCCTCGCTGCGGTATTTTCGACACCTACCTGAACCTGGCAACTTGCCCGACTATCGCTATCGGCGATGGTGGCAACGAGATAGGCATGGGCAATATAGCGCATGCAATAGGGAATCTCGACATCAACGCATCTATCACTACCTGCGATGAACTGCTGGTGGCTGACGTCTCCAACTGGGCCGCTTACGGCCTGATCGCGTTCTTGTCTCGCTGGCATCAACAGGATCTGTTGGCGCACCACAATCCGCTGGAAACCCTGCAATATCTGTCCGACAAAGGCAGCGTAGATGGCGTGACGCGCACCAACACATTAACGGAAGACGGCTTGCCAGCAAGCGATGGCATCGCTCTTATTAATGAGCTGCGAGGCCTGCTCGGCTTTGTAGATATCGAACCAAAAGCACTTATAGACGGACTATAGATATGAACACGGTGTACCTAAATGGCAGTTACATGCCCATGAGTGAGGCGAAAATCTCTCCCATGGATCGGGGCTTTCTGTTTGGCGATGGGATTTACGAAGTCGTACCCTCTTACGATGGCAAGCTGGTTGGCTTCGGACCACATCTGGAGCGTATGCAGGAAGGGCTTGACGCAATCGAGATCAAGCTCAAGGTCGATCACGATGCCTGGCGAAAAATCGCAATGGAACTGATAGAGCGTAACGGTGGTGGCAACCTGGGCATCTACTTTCACGTCAGTCGTGGGGCAGACAGCAAGCGCAATCATGCCTATCCCGAAAATATCACACCTACCGTATATGCATTTGCTTTTGATATACCGTCTGCGCCAGTACCAGATAAAGCACTTGCGGCGCAGTTCAAAGTATCGACAACGGAAGACTTGCGCTGGAAACGCTGCAACATCAAGTCCACGGCATTGCTGGGCAATGTCATGCACTACCAGCACGGACACGCACAAGGCAACAATGAAACTATCCTCTATAACGCCGAGGGCGATGTCACAGAGGCTGCAGCCTGCAACGTGTTTGTTGTCAAGAATGGCGTTGTTGCCACACCGGAACTGGATTACCAGAAGCTGCCCGGGATCACTCGCTTGATGTTACTCGACATACTGCGCAGAGACGGCTCTATTCCTGTTGAGGAACGCAAAATCAGCCGTGAACAGTTACTCGACGCTGACGAGGTGTGGATTACCAGCTCAAGCAAGGAGATCGCACCTGTCGTTGTCATTGATGGCAAGCCCGTTGGCGACGGCAAGGTAGGCGACGTCTGGCTGGCGGCGCAGACACTGTATACGCAGCACAAATTCGACTACTGATGGCAAGACCCAATCAGGCTCTACTCGATCTGGCGGCGCTAACGCACAACCTGGGTATTGCGCGAAATCTGGCCGGCTCCGCACAGGTAATGGCCGTCGTTAAGGCCAATGCTTACGGACATGGAGCCACCACTATTGCTCGCGCGCTGGAACCAGGCGTGGATGCACTCGCGGTGGCCTGCATCGAGGAGGCGCTGGAACTACGCGAAGCCGGCATCGATGCGCCGATATTGCTGCTGGAGGGAATCTTTGAGTCCGATGAACTGGCCATCGCCGCTGAGCAAAATTTCTGGCTGACAGTAGAAAATGAACAACAGCTTGCCTGGCTGGAACAGGCACGCCTGTCTGCGCCGATTACATGCTGGCTCAAGATCGATACGGGCATGCGCCGCCTCGGCGTATCTCCTGGCCAGGCCCATGATTTTTACCAGCGATTGCGTGCATCTAGTAACTGCAATAATGAGTTGGTTGTCTATACCCACTTTGCCAGTGCAGATGATCTCGCGTCGAATCAGACCAACGAGCAACTGGCAGAGTTTGAAATGGTCACTCAGTCCATGAACGCTTTGCGCAGTGCAGCCAACTCTCCTGGCTTACTGGGATGGCCTGCCGCTCGCTATAACTGGGTCAGACCAGGCTATATGTTATACGGCAATAGCCCGATGGCCGCCGCGCATACCAATGCCCGCGACCTGAAGCCGGTTATGACCCTGACCTCCGCAGTGGTCTCAGTGCGTGACGTGGCGGCCGGTGAAAGCGTCGGTTATGGCGCGAGTTGGCGCGCCCAACGGCCCTCTCGCATTGCCACAGTCACTGTCGGATATGGTGACGGGTATCCGCGACTCGCTGCCAGTGGTACTCCCGTGCTGGTAAATGGGCAGCGTGCAGCACTGGCGGGCCGCGTATCTATGGATATGATTACCGTCGATGTATCCGATCTGAGTGATGTTCAGATAGGTGATCGTGTGGTGCTATGGGGAGAGGGTCTGCCTCTGGCTGAGGTAGCCGCCTGCGCAGGCACAATCGGCTACGAGTTAACGACACGTATGCACATGCGCACACCCAGAGTCGTGATCGACGAGGCTTGAATAG
>CALINF010000330.1 GCA_938045215.1 uncultured Halieaceae bacterium
TGCGCATTCTCAACCCCGTGCACCGCACAGTTGTTGAGGAGCCAGACCTCCCCGGGTTGCAGGCGGTGGCAGGCGCCAAAATACATGGTGACCAGTTCGTTCGTGGTCACCGGAAAATGTACGCGCAGAGTTCGTTGAAAATACTCACCCTGATCTATATGCAGTCCTACATCTACCATCGGTGGCAGATAAGACAACACACAATTTTGCGGCTGCGCAGGCACCAGTGAGTAAATCAGTTCTCTGGCATACGGCAGCTCTGCCAGTATGTCGCGGTCTTCCACTGAGGCATTGCCCGACGCGGCGGCAAACCCTTTTAGAAATACCGCCTGCGTGTTGGCAAACGCCGGCGCCACACGGCCATTTACACCCCATTCCTGCTCGGCGAGCGCAGCGACCTCAGCAGACAGTCGCGGTGCATCGAAGGTCAGAGGCAATCGAATGGCCCCCCATTCCTGACCACTCATAACCGTGGCACTCCACTTATGTGCCTAGTATGTGTAATTGAACTGTTCAAGCAGGGTTTCATCCTTCTCGGCAACAAGGTCACGCAGTGCTGGCGAATAATACTCCCGGTAGTCGGGTTTCCGAAAGCTTGTGTTAACAGGCGGCGCTGAGTGTATCTCTCGCAGCATCACATTCGGCACCGGGCAACCCGTCTCCTCCAGCAGGCTCAGCAAGTCCTCCCTCATCTGTTCAAAGTGACCGAAGCGGCCAATCAGAGACCCATCGAGGGAATGCATCTGCTCCAATAACCAACTGTAGTAGCCCTTATCCTCGGGGTAATCGATAAACTGTTGTTTCACCAGCCCCGGACGTCGACGCTTGGGTAATATATCAGGGGTCAGAGCCCGGGGTGCTGCCTCGATCAAAGCTTCCCGTGTTGCACCGCTATCAGTTGACCGCTCTCCCAGAGTGAGGAAGCGCTCGACTGTCTCGCTAAACGGCATGTCAGTGCCCCGGGTTACGATGTCGAAAATGTATTGCCGTTTAGCCTGGTAATTAAAGTACATCGAGACGTACCAGTCCCAGGGGTTGCGCACAAAACCGATGACAGGCAAATGTCGCAAAGCAACTGGCAAATCACGCAACTGTCCGTGGTAGCGCAACATCTGCGCAGACGGCACATGGTTGAGCAGCAGACCGTTGATAAAGCTGCCCGCGTGCCTGGACGTGTGGATGTACACAAAATGTTCGGTGACAATCATAGCGCTCCTACGCGAACCAGAGCATACCCCTATCAGTACTGCAGTCGCCACCCAAGGGAGTGCAACGATACGACAAACGGTTCAGGCGACAGAGGCAGCTTGCAGGGGCGTGGTCTCCTCCACCTTATTTTCCGACCGCGTGAGGTGCTTCATCAACAGCGCACGCATCCACTGATGCGACGCACTGCGCGCCGTGCGCGTATGACGCATCAATGACATTTTGCCGCGATTGCTACTGTGCGTATTGCGAATCATGCGCCGCAGTTCCTCCGGCAACTCCTGACCAACAATCAATTCGCGGTAGAGCCCACCCTCTTCGAAGCCGGCATTGGCCACCAGCAACGAATCGGTTTGGGTCAAAACGCCCACCGCAGAGGCAAACTGCGTCGTCTCCAGAGCTATCTTCCGGTGTACCCCGTACTGCCCCAGAACATCGTCTACCATACTGGTATTCTCCCGAGCCAACCCAGCCAGGTAGAGCCGCAAATGGGGGTAAGCAAGGAAGTCTTCCAGGTTCATCGTGCGTTTTATCAGCGGATGATCTTTGCGCATATAGCAACGCGGAGCGATCGCCGCAATAGGTTCTGCATGAATATCGCGATCCGTATCAAGGGCAATAAAGGTAGCAAAGTCTGCCTCGCCCTTTTTGAGCTGTTCCTGATAGTTAGGCGCAACTTCAGCGGTGATAATCTGCACATGCGGCGACTGCTCGCTCAGGTCTGCCATTAATCCGGGCAGCAAGGCCTCACTCACGATGGGTGGCAGCAGCAGCTTGAACACCCCGTTGAAGGTCATTGGATCAAAAGAATCATCACCAAGCACCTGTTCAACCGACTCCAATAATCCCGGCAGTTGTTCAGCCAGGGATTCGGCTTTAGGCGTAGGCACCAGGCCATGGGCGGTGCGCGTGAACAATTCGTCTTCGAATGCGTCGCGCAACTTCTGCAGAGTCTTACTCAGCGCGGGTTGTGATACCGACAGGCGCTCTGCGGCGCGAGTGACGTTACGCTCTTCCAACAAAATCTGCAAAGCAACCAGCAGATTCAGGTCTGTTCGAACCAGTTTTCGTGAGATCAAGCTACACCCCCCAAGAAATAACCTGTTGTTATAACAGTAACACTAGCAAATCCCACTTCAATGTACAGTGCACATTCCATAAAAAGTACAGGTATTCCAATCACCTAGCAGGAATAACTAACCGTAAGGCTGAGAAAAACCCGTTAAGTCTTTAATAGTTTTCATCAACATCCGGTTGAGCAAAATTGAATGCGCACCTCCCAATCGTTTAGTATTGGCCTGTCACTCAACACTCGGAGATTGCCAATTGCGCCTCGTAATACTGGCCCTGTTCATCCTGTCTGGACTCGTTGCATGCGCTAGCACGCCTCCCAACGCCGCCAATGACCCTCTAAATCAATCCAGTGCGGTCGCCGTTACTCTACCGGGTTTCGTGACCAGTCCCGAGACCACTCTGCATTGGCACTCAGATCTCGTCTGGGCAGATGATGCAACCGGCCAGTTCGAGCGTCGCGGTCAGGTACTGCAGAAAGCGTTGCAGGATGAGTTCGAGCGCAAGGGCTATCGCTTTGTTGATGACGCTGCCTCGGCAACCTACGACGTGGTCGCTGTCGCCATGCTGGGCGATGTAAAGAGCCACAGTGACATCCTGGAAGTATTCCGCCTGTACCCCTCACTGGCTCAGCCCGCCAAGGGCTACGAAAAGGGCACGGTGATGGTAGCGATAGCGCCGGAGGGCACCAAAGACATCGTCTGGCGGGGAGCCTTGCAGGTGTTTACCGACACGGGTTTGATGCCCGCGGCACAAAGGCAACAGCGCCTGGAATGGGGGGCCCAACAGGTGCTTGGCAGCATTCCCAGTATCCGCTGAGGCTGCTGGTTGGTGCGCCGATGTACTGCTAGACTGCCAACTTCTTACGACCAATCAGGAAACTTCCCGTGGTGTCATCGTTCATATATCGAGCCAGTTGTGCCGCCGCTCTGTCACTTTGCGCATTGCTGGCCGCCTGCAGCGGCGTAGAGTCACGTCCGGATGCCACCGACACATTTGCGGCGGCAAACTATCGGTACTACACGTGGCTGACAGAGCCGCTGGTCAACACAGCCAACTCCCAGGACGCGGTCTATGCAATAGATCCCCTGGTGCGACGAGCAATCGATCGCGAACTGCGCAGCAAGGGTTATCAGCTCAACCCCGAGAAAGCGCAGTTCAGTGTGGATTATCGCTACGCACAGGGAACCCGGGTAGGCGAAGTGGGTAGAGACGCGAGCAATTTGTCGACCTATCCAGGCGTAGTGCCCAACCGTAATATCGACGGCGCATCCGTCGACAATGCCTACGCATTGGGAGGTGTGAAGGTCACTAACAATATCGGTATTCAGATCAACGATATCGCCAGTAATACAGAAGTCTGGCGGGTAGTGATCACCAAAATTGTCGAAAATGTGAACAGCTTTGACTCAGCCAAAGCAGACAGCAATATCACCCGCGCCGTCAAGGAAGGCCTGCGCACCCTGCCCACGGCCAACTAGGCACGAACCCGGGGCTCAGCTCTTGTAGACCTCAGGGTTCACGCAATGCGGCATGGGTTGACCCGCCAACGCTGCCAGCGCGTTATCTACAGCCAGATCTGCCATACGCGCTCGCGTGATCTGCGTCGCGCTGCCAATGTGTGGCGCAAGCACAACATTCGATAGTTCAAGCAAGGGGTTATCCGCTGTGAGCGGCTCGCGCTCGAACACATCAACACCCGCCGCATACAGATGCCCGCCAAGCAACGCTTCGGCCAGCGCGCGCTCATCCACTATGCCACCTCGAGCAGTGTTGATCAGCACAGCACCGGGCTTCATCTGAGCGATACGTGCAGCGCTGATCAGGTTGCGAGTGTCTGGTGCAAGTGCGACATGAACACTAATAAAATCACTGCGCTCCAGCACCTCGTCCAGGATGACATTACGTACGTTCGCCACGTGACGCGCTGTGCGATTCCAGGCCAGTACATCCATACCAAAACCAGCGGCCCGACGCGCAACCGCCTGTGAGATAGCACCCAGACCAACCAGGCCAAGGGTAGCACCGCTCACATCCTTGCCGGCAAAGAACTCGGGCGACCAGGCATTGTGCTCACTCCATTTACCCTGGCGCACAAAGTTGTCGGCCTCGGGCACGCGCCTGGCAGCGGCCAATAACAGTGCAAATGCAAGATCAGCCGTTGTGTCTACCAGCACACCTGGCGTATTGCCCAACGCAATACCGCGTGCGCTAAGCACTGGCACATCAACATGATCCACACCCACAGACATGCTCGAGACAAATTCCAACTGTGGCGCACAGGCCAACACATCTGCAGACAAGCGATCAGTGAGCATGCAGATCAGTCCCTGACAGTCAGCCAACTCCTCCCGCAGAGTTGACGCCGGCATCAGGCCAGAGCCGCGCCAGACAAGCTCATTACAGTGTGAGGACAGGTCATGGATTCGAGTACCCGGCAGGGGGTGTGTAACAAGCACTTTTTTCATTATCATTTGAGCATACCCCAATGCCGACGGCGGTAAAACGCGGCTTGTCTAATTTGTAGGCAAGGCTATCCTCAAAGGCACCTGTCGCCATCTCGCGGCGGCTCATGCACCGCCGACTGGAAAGGACTCATTCTATGTTTAATCAGATTTCCGCTCCATTAAAGCAATCCCTGCTGCCTGATGTCAGGTCGTTTGCGGGTTGTTTAGCTCTACTGCTGATCGCCATCGTCGCACCCATGGTGCAGGCAAAGGGACTGGCTCCAGCGGATATCGAGCGCGTGCTCGGCGAGGCCCACAGGCAGTTCTCCGGTGTGAAAAATGGGGCCAATGCCAACTACATCCCTGCTCTTGATCAAGTGAATCCAGAGTTATTCAGTATCTCCCTGATGACCCCCGATGGGCGCGTGTATGATGTTGGTGACAGCAACTACACCTTTTCAATTCAATCAATCAGCAAAGCATTCATCGCTGCCCAGGTGATAGAGACTCAGGGCAAAGACGCCATGCTGGAGCAGATAGGCGTAGACGCCACTGGCCAGCCATTCAACTCGATAAAGGCTATCGAGATGATTGACGAGCGTTCAGTCAATCCCTTGGTTAACGCCGGCGCTATGGCATCAGTCAGTATGCTCAAAGCCGATTCTCCGGAAGCCAAGTGGGCGCAAATACTAGGCACCCTGGAAGGCTTTGCAGGGCGTAAGCTCACGGTAATGGAGGACATCTACGCATCCGAAGCCGCCAGTAACGATCGCAACCAGGCAATAGCCAAACTGCTGGAGGCCTACGGGCGTTTGTACGACGACGTCGAGAGCACTGTTGACCTCTATACACGCCAGTGCTCAGTAGGCGTGACCTCCCACGATCTCGCCGTGATGGCGGGTACGCTGGCGGCCGGCGGGATCAATCCGGTAACCCAAAAGCAGGTCGTTAGCCGCGAGAACGTCCCGGAGATATTGGCCATAATGGCCACTGCGGGGCTCTATGATGACTCGGGTATCTGGCTCTACAACGTGGGGCTTCCGGCCAAGAGTGGTGTAGGCGGCGGCATTGTTGCCGTGGCGCCAGGTGAGTACGGTATTGCGGCATTCTCCCCCCGTCTCGATGAGGCCGGTAACAGTGTGCGAGCTCAACTTGCCATCGCGTACATTGTGGAACAGCTGGGCGGGAACATCTTTGAGTAAGTGCAGTCCAACATCTGCACTGTCTCCACTTAGGGAGCACAGAATCATCAACAGGCGGTTATGAGCAACACTCAGATCTCTCTTAACACCGATCTCGATCAAAGAGTCGTCGTTCGCACGGATGAGTTGGACTGGACACCCAGCCCTGGAGGGCATGTGTTGCGCAAGCGCTTGCATTTGTCGGGTCGCAGCGAGTCGGGCCAGGTAACTTCCGTCGTGCGCTACTTACCAGGTGCACGCTTCCCCAGTCACGATCACCCTGAGGGTGAGGAGATTCTCGTCCTCGATGGCGTGTTCTGCGACGAGTATGGGGACTGGCCAGCGGGCACATACTTGCTCAACCCGGAGGGCTTTGCGCATGCACCTTACTCCGAGGAGGGCTGTACGTTGTTCGTCAAGCTTCGCCAGTTCCCGGGACACGAACGCGACCATGTGGCCACCCAAACCCGGGATGAGCCGTGGCGAGCGTCTGTGAAGAAAACCGCGAGCTGGAAAAAACTCTATGCTCAGGAGCCCTATGCAGATTTCATGCGCCTGGAGCACTGGGAAAACCCGTCGGATATTGGGGAAATCACATTCCCACAAGGCGCGGAGCTGTTCGTGCTAAGCGGATCCTTCGACGATGAGTACGGCCACTATCCAACGCATACCTGGCTGCGAATTCCGGCGGGTGAATCGCTAACACCCACCAGCCAGGAATTCTGCGAGCTCTACATCAAGGAAGGTGGCTTTACCTACCTGCGCCAGGCATAGCGTTACAGCGTCATACCACCATCGACTACGATGCATTCACCATTGGTGTAGCTGCTCGCGTCTGATACCAGATATAACACCGTACCCGCCATCTCGTCGGGTTCTGCGTGGCGCCCCATTGGGATGGCCTCCATCGCCCTGTCATAGATCGCATCATTGCTAAACAGCGCGCCAGCGAACTTGGTGCGGGTTAGGCCCGGCAACAGTGCGTTGCAGCGGATACCGAGACCGCCGCATTCCTTGGCAAAAGCTTTGGTCATGTTAACCACCGCTGCCTTGGTGATGGAGTAAATTCCCTGCATCGGACCAGGTTGCAGTGCGTTGATAGATGCTGTGTTTACGATGGCGCCGCCGCCGCTGTCACGCATAAGCTTGCCCGCCTCGATTGACATAAAGAAATACCCCCGCACATTAACATCGACTGTCTTGTTAAACGCACCCAGATCAGTATCGAGAATATGACCGAAGTAGGGATTGGTCGCGGCATTGTTCACACAGATGTCGAGGCGACCATGAGTCGAGCGAATATGCTCAAACGTTGCGGCAATATCGTCCATGCTGCCCACATGACACGCGAACGCTTCAGCGCTACCGCCGTCCTCACGAATTGCATCGGCTACCGTGGTGCAATCGTCAATTTTACGACTCGACACGATCACATGTGCACCTTGCTGGGCTAGTAGTCGGGCTATAGATTCACCAATGCCACGGCTGGCACCGCTGACGAGGGCGATCTTTCCGGTAAGGTCAAATAACTGTGTTGGCATTGCTAGAAGCTCCTTTCGCTAGATTAACAAGTGACATGAATCGAGTACCGGGATTCGGCAGCGCTGGCTCACAAGAGGACCGCTACGATCATGAGTGCTCACTCAAAGGTGTCGGAATACTACGCGGTCACAACGCGGATTGCATCTTGGTGGTGCGTTGAATCGGGCGCTCACATAGTGCCCAGATCAGGTAGGCAAACACCAACACGGCTAACGTCAACCAGGCTGCCCGGTAGCCGAACAGCGTGAGATTCAGCCCACCCAGCAAAGGCCCTAACACCCTGCCCCACGAGGCCAAAGACGCCGTTGTTCCCAGCATCCTGCCGCGTGACGCAACAGGCGTGCGCTCGCTGGTAAGTGTATTGAGAACCGGCATACACATGGTTGCCCCCGTCATGGTGACCAGCGCCGAGCCCACGATAAATACCGTGGTGTTGGAGAATGCTGCGATGACAAGACCGACGAAAAAGCAACTGATGCTGGTACGCAGTAATGGAATCTCTCCGAATGCGCGTACCATTGGGCCAATCAGAACGCCCTGCATCAATGCCATGATCCCGCCCTGAATACCGAATACGATACCGACCTCACGGGCGGTCCAATTTAATGTGTCGGCAACCCACAGCGGGAAAATATAGGTAAAACCACTGACACAGCTGTTATGCAATACATACTGCAAAGCCAACAAACGGTTGCCGGTATCCCGCAGCAGAGTCAGCGTAGACACTCTGGGTTGCGTGCGTTGCATGTGGCGATTTTCCTGACGCCGTTGCAGGGATACGGATTCCGGTAAAAAGATTTGCGCAGCAATCACAGCCAACAGTGACATCAATCCCGCCACCAGACAGGGCAACACAAAACTGCCACTGTCACCAGCCAGCAAACCACCAAGCACGGGGCCCAATACCAGCCCCATGCCAAACGCGGAACCAATGACACCCATACCCCGCGCTCGATTCTCAGGCGATGTGACATCTGCCATCATCGCCGACGCCACGCCAAAGTTGCCAGCCATCACGCCGGCAAAGGCGCGAGCGCAGTAGACCATCCACAACTCGCTGGCCAAACCGAGCATGACATAGGAGATGGCCGCACCAGACAGGCAAATCATGATGACCGGCTTACGGCCCAGACGATCAGACAGCCTGCCCCAAAATGGACCGCAAAGCCCTGAGCACACGGCATAACTAACAATGATCAGCGCGATATCGATTTTGTGGGCGCCCAGCTCAGGCGACAAGAAGGGCAGAATAGGAATGACAATGCCAAACCCGACCAGGTCCAGCAGCACCACGCCAAACAGCACGGGCATGGCTAAACTCCTGGTGACGGCGTACCGGCTTCGTAGTACGACGCCGGCTTGGCAAACATCCGGGCGGCTGTGTGCACGCTTGCACCCTTTGATGCCAGGGCCTGAC
>CALINF010000331.1 GCA_938045215.1 uncultured Halieaceae bacterium
TACCCACCATCACTGACGGGCATTCGCGGCAGCACTGATGGCTCTTTTGAGATTGCTCATGCGATAGCTCGAGAAGGCCGATCCTTTCCTTCCCCACGCCAGCAAACTGAAAAAACCTATGACCTGGTAGTAGTCGGTGCAGGTATCTCCGGTCTGTCGGCAGCAAAGTTCTTTCGTGACCGCAGCGACGCCAACAGCCGCATCCTGATACTGGACAACCATGATGACTTTGGCGGGCACGCGCGACGTAACGAGTTGAATGTGGATGGCGAGACACTTCTGGGCTACGGTGGCAGCCAGACCATCGATACGCCCTCGGCGTACTCGGACGTCTCCAGCCAGTTGTTAAAAGACGTCGCTATCGACACCGATCGCTTCTATGAGTTTTACGACCAGTCTTTCTTCAGCCGCCGTGGTATGGATGAGAGCATCTACTTCGATGAAAAAACTTACGGCACTCGGCGCCTGGTCGCCAATCCACTTGAATCCGCAAGCCTGACGCCTGAGCAAGTGGCGGCAGCTATACACGCCATGCCTATCCCCAAGAGCGATCAGGAAGCGTTTCTAAAGCTACTGGGTGACGAAGTAGACTACCTGCAAGGGATGGAGAGCGACAAAAAGGAAGCGCTACTGCGCAACATCAGCTACCTCGATTTTCTCGATCAATACGCCGGTGTGCCCGAGTCCGTTCGCCAGATTCTACAAGATTCATTTCTACCCATGATCGGTGTTGGCTGGGAAGCGGCTTCTGCCTGGGAAGCAAAAGAATATCAATTCCCGGGCACTGCGCATTTGGGATTCGAGGAATATGCATCTCGCGATGAACCCTACATTCATCACTTCCCTGATGGCAATGCCGGTATCGCTCGCTCACTGGTACGCGACCTGATTCCAAAGGCCGTTCCCGGCTCGGGCATGGAAGACCTCGTCACTGCACGCGTGAATTACTCAGCCCTTGATACTGATGAAAGCCTTGTAAAAATTCGCCTGAACAGCACTGTGATTGACGCTCGCCATAGCGCTGACGGTAAAGAAGTCGACGTTACGTATGTAAACAATGGCAACTCCTATCGAGTTCGTGCGCGGCATGTGGTTATGGCCTGCTATAACGCCATCATTCCCCATATCTGCCATGAAATGCCGCAGCCACAGGCGGAGGCGATTCGTTACGCAACCAAAATTCCTTTCGTGATAGGCAGCATCGCCATTCGCAACTGGCAGGCGTTTGCGGATGCCGGCCACTACATGATGTACTCGCCTGGCGACGTCATGTTCAAGCGGCTACGTCTGGACTTCCCAGTGAGCATGGGTGCATATCAGTTTGCGCAGAAGCCCGATGAACCTATTGTGATCTCCGCATGGTACTCGCCGACAGTCCGCGGGCTGGACAATATGGCACAGTACAAGGCCGGCCGAGCCAGGCTATTGCAGATGAGCTATGCAGAATTTGAAACCGATATATATTCGCATTTCGATGGAATGCTTGGGCCCTACGGCTTCGATGCGGAAAAGGAGATCGCGGCAATAACGCTGAATCGCTGGCCGCACGGCTATGCTTACGAATTCGAAGGCATAGGCGTTCCACCGGAGTACGATCGCTACAACGGGCCACATATTTTGGGCCGCGCACAGATGGGGCGAATATCGGTGGCCAACTCAGACTCTGAAGCCTATGCCTATGTCGATGGCGCTATCGATTCGGCTGATCGTGCAGTGAATGAACAACTGGCGCTATAACCCAAGAACGTTTCATCGCGGCAACACCGCGACTCGAACAAACCACCTGAAAGAGGATCAATCGATGAACAAGCTTATACTAACGCTGGCTTTACTGGTTCTTGCAAACGGGCCATTTGCTGCAGAGAACGAAACCATTGTGCCTGCCAAGATCAGTCGCGCAGACATTGGTGGTGATATCTTCAATCGCGAAACGATGACCAAAACGACTCATGAAGATGGCCACACCACACTCGACGTGACCAGCCTGATGTCCAGCGACAAGAAATTCGCATCTGGTATGTACCAATCGGGCAAGACTCGCTCCGAAATCACCGAACCCTATGGCGTGGATGAGTTTATGTACTTTACGCAAGGCAGCGTTACGCTGACATCAAGTGACGGCAGCGTACAAACTATTGAAGCAGGCGAGGCCGTTACCATTCCAAAGGAGTGGACGGGAATCTGGGAAACAGACGGCTACACAAAATTCTGGGTAATCTATTCAGCAGACGGTTCGGGGCTATAACCAACTGCGCCGATTTAGCCCTCGTCGGTACAGCGCTGGTATCGGAGCTCGTCAATGACAACGGTGCAATCGTTTCCCTTTGACGTAGATCCAGCACCTGTCGTAGCGGCTTTGCAGCAAGATGGCGCGGTGATTATTGAGCGGCTGGCCGCTTCGCAACTTTTGGACACTATAGATGCGGAGCTTGAGCCGCATTTTGCCTCGGAAGGGGACAAGTTCAAAAATGACTTCAACGGCTATAAAACACGACGCCTGAGCGCGATACTTGCGCTATCACATCACTGCGCAGAACTCATCGCACGCCCACTGGTGCTAGCAGTGGCCGATGCTGTGCTCAAGCCTCACTGCGATAGCTATCGACTCGGCAGTACTACCGCCATCGAGATCCAGCCGGGCGAGGCAAACCAGACACTACATCAGGATGATGATTTTTATCCGATGCGTATCCCCCATGTTGAATTCCAACTGGGCGCTATGTGGGCGCTGGATGACTTTACGGTAGAAAACGGCGCTACACGGGTTGTGCCAGGTAGTCACTGGACCGCGCGTAACAATAATGGGCAAGAAGACGATGCCGAAAATAGAGCGTTGGCTCACTCGGTGATGCCCAGAGGCTCATTGCTTCTGTATTTTGGCTCTACCTGGCATGGCGGTGGTGCGAACACCAGCGACAAGCCGCGCGCCGGACTGATTAATACCTATGCTCTGGGCTGGCTGCGCCAGGAAGAGAATCAATATCTTTGCGTACCGCGTGATATTGCCAGAAGCCATCCGGATCGGGTACAGAGATTGATGGGGTATCAGGCCCATGGACAGTATCTGGGGGTATTCCCTGGCGACCCGGACGGCTATTGGTACGATGCATAACCAGGTCATTACGAAAGGGTGCCAGTTCTATGCCTGAACAACACGTAGCCCTTGTCTACCACCGCACGGTATTTGATGACTGGCGCTCAATTGCGATAGCCATCTATATGGCATTGGCGGGGTACACCGTCATGGTGGGGATTCCCGTCATCAGCACGGCCTGGGTTTCGCTTTTAGGGTTTACTGAAGTGCAGGTAGGACGCGTAGCGGGCGCAGACCTGGGCGGCTTCTCTCTGGGTGCTGTTGTCATTTCACTTTTTATCGCACGAGTAAACCGTCGTCTGTTGGCAGTGTATTCCGCTGCGTTGGCAATTGCCGGCAACGCGCTTTGTATGGTGATGCTCAGTTACGAAGAAACCCTGTGGCTGCGATTTGTTGCAGGAATTGGCAGTGGCGCTTTCACGGCCATTGCCATTGCAACACTCGCCGGCACATCCAAACCCGCGCGGGCGTTCAACATACTGCTATTTTCCTTTGCATTCTCGCAAGGCGGCGAACTCTACCTGTTACCGAAGCTGACGATGAATCAGATCTACCTGTTTTTTATCGGTACTTACATAGTGGGGCTGTTACTTCTACCCTGGCTACCACCGCGGCCCGTAGAGAAAAGCCTGGATGTGGAGCTTGATATTGAAGACAACAAGCACGCACACCACCAGGAGCACGTTCAAGTGCCCAAGTCGGTGCCATGGCTGGTTCTCGCCGCAGTACTGTTTACCTATCTCAATATCGGTGCCTACTGGACCTATATCGAACTCGCCAGCGCAGCCTCGTCAGCTGATCCAGAGTGGGTCGGTGAGCTACTTGTCTACACGTCGGTTTTTTCTGTCATCGGCTGCGCTTGTGCCACACTGATCAGCAACCGCTTTGGGCTCGCGCGCCCCCTGCTCGCCACACTGATTGCGCAGGCTGTTATCGTCGGCATGCTCGCCAACGGCATCACCAATATCAATGTCATGATCAGTATGTTCGCTTTTAATTTCTGCTGGATATTCGTGGACGTCTATCAATCCGCCACGATAGCCAATATTGACCATTCCGGTCGATTCGCCGCACTGATGCCGGGTGCTCAGGGTCTGGGACAAATTCTGGGACCCAATCTCGCCGCATCCATACTGGCGCTGGGGCTGGGGTATGGCAGCGTATTCGTTATGTGTGCGCTCGCTTCGCTCACCGGCTTTGCGATCTACCTTTTCATGTATCTACGCTTACGAAAAATCATTCCGGCGCTGGCAGATGCCCCATAGAAAGCGATACCTGTACTCATACGAACTAACCGGGCAAAAATGCGCAAACTATCTCTGCTTTAGAAGCCGCGATAGGAGAAGAAACGACAGGCTCATTCCAACTAGCAAAATCGCGAGTGAGGCCACGTCCCGATAGGGTGTGACGACTGTCCAAACCTGCTCCCTGTCCAACCAGAAAAGAAGATACATTGAAATCAGCCAGGGAGTGATGGCAACCGCGCCGATAAGGACCAACCGCATATTCTCTCCCGGAAGCTGCAATAAATTACAATCACTTGTCGTGTTGCCGATTCTGCTACCCTAACATGGTGCGGACAGGTTTTTCTCTCACCCTATCGGCACGGATGTACACGGTACAACTGGATGCGACACTTTCGAGCAACGCGCTGCTCACTTGCAGGCAGCCAATTGGGGGCATTCCCATCTGACGACTTTACTAGGACACAGGCTATTGAATGGCTGGGCGCTCTTTGGAATTATAGCTGCGCTCATTTCCTCGCTTGTTATCAATCAAATGTTTGCTGCAAACCTCTCTACCGGCGAAGGTATTTCAGCAATGATCGGGTACTCAGTACGTCTGGCAGTTCCGTTTATCTATCTCGCAATGGCAGCCTCGTCATTCAACATTCTGTTCCCAGGCAACGTATCGCGCTGGTGGTTGCGTAACCGTCGGTACATTGGACTATGCTTCGCAGCAGGGATGGCATGGCAAGCCGTTTTTATCTTCACACTGTCCACCGTCTATCGCGACTATTACGCAGAGAGTGTCTACTACTTTCGCGACGAGCTGGAGGGCAGTGTTGGCTATATTTTCCTCGCCGCTATGGTGCTCACCTCATTTGCGCTGGGGCGCAAGCGCGTCGATCAAACGCAGTGGAAGATTATTCAGAAGGGCGGTATCTATTGTCTGTGGGCCTACGCGTTTAGCGTTTACTGGTGGAATCTCTTTTACTACGCCGACCCAAGGCCAATTGACTATCTTTACTACTGGAGTGGGTTCCTTGCATTCTCACTGCGTATTGCAGCCTGGGGTAAGCAGCGCCAACAAAAGAGCCGGGCGCACAACTCTCACACAACCAGTGCACTTGTGTACAAGAGCCTGGGCGGCATACTCATCGTCTCCGGTATGTTCATCGCGGCAACGGGATTGTATTGGCAGACCGCTGTTACGGGGTTTCTCACCTCGACAGGGTGGTCCGCTGAGCTTGAACTCTGGTTACCCTTCTGGCCGTTCGAGCCCTTTTTATCCCTACTGACAATCGGCTTGGGCGCTGCGGTTTTTACGAAATCTACAATAGGGGTTGGCAATGTCTCACAACCAGTTTGATGCCATCATTTTGGGCGCGGGTCACAATGGACTGACAGCTGCAAACTATCTCGCCATCGGCGGGATGAAGGTGTGTGTTCTTGAGCAGCGTCACGTCGTCGGCGGCGCCGCCGTGAGTGAAGAATTCCACCCGGGCTACCGCAACTCACTCGCATCGTACGTTGTCAGCTTGTTACGCAGCGAAGTGGTTCGGGATCTAGAGCTGGAACGCTATGGCTACGAGCCACTACTGCTGGAGAATTCGCTATACCTGAATTCTGGCGGTGACTACCTGCTGCTAAATGGTGACGAGGGTCATGACCGGGCAGAGTTCGGTCGCTTTTCCGCTAGCGACTACGATGCCATGCTCGCCTTCGAGGAAAGCGTCGACAAGGTTGGTGGCATACTTGCAAAACAGTGGTTGAAGACCCCGCCCAAGCTGCATGGTGGTGGGCTGAGCGACCTGTTGGAGAGCGTGAAGCTGGGCCTGGACGTACACCGCCTTGATAAGGACAGCCGCTGGAGGCTACTACAGTTTTTCATCGGCGCACCCCAGAGCATCATCGAGCGCTGGTTTGAGAGTGACAAGGTCAAGGCCATGGTTGCAGCGCACATTATGCCCGCCAACTATGCGCCCCTGACCCAGCCAGGCGCCAGCCTGGCAATGCTACACCACGCAGTCGGCGAGATAGCCGGACGCAAGGGCGCGTGGGGTCTGGTGAAGGGCGGAATGGGTACGATTACGCAGGCAATGGCGAATTCGGCACGAGACAAGGGCGTCACGATCCAGACCAATGCCGGGGTTGAGCAGATTCTCATCGAGGGCGGCGCGGTCTCAGGCGTGCGACTGGAAAATGGCGACACGATTCTCGCCCCGGTGGTGGCGGCCAACACCGATCCCAAGCGTACGTTCCTGACACTGGTGGGCGAGGAACACTTGCCCAGCGACTTTGTTCGCGACATCAGCGCGTTCCGCCAGGAATCTGCGTCTCTGCGTATGAATCTCGCACTCAGTGGGCTCCCTGATTTCAAGGCACTGCCCTCTGCAGGCATCGGCCCCCAGCATCAAGCCAGCATCACGCTGATAGAGAGCATGCAGCACCTTGATGAGGCCTACTTGTCAGCGCGCTCCGGTATACCTGCACAGCCACCAATCATTGAGGCCATTATTCCCAGCGCGGTCGACAACAGTCTCACTGACAAGCCAGGTACTCACGTGATGAGCCTGCTATGCAAATATATGCCATACGATCTGGCGAACGGTGAGCATTGGGACGCCAAGAAGCCCAGTGTGGTGCAGAATATCCTCGAGCATGTCACCCGCTTCATTCCGAATCTTCCTGAGATATTAGTCCACACGCAATGCCTGACGCCGCTGGATATTGAGCGGCTGTTTGGTATGACGCGAGGTGATATCTGTCATGGACGTATGGAGCCGGATCAACTGTACAGCGCCCGCCCCCATCCGGATGCCGCGCAATATGCCACACCAATCGGCGGACTCTACCTGTGCGGTTCCGGCACTCACCCCGGGGGGGGTGTTACCGGTGCACCAGGCCACAACGCCGCTCGCCGTATCCTGAAGGACAGGCGCTAGCGCCCTGACTTGCCTTGGGTGGGGGGTTTCTACGCTATTGCTTAGCCAGCTAACGATCCCTGAGTATGGCGTTGGCCGCATTATGTCCAGGCAGCCCACTGACGCCACCACCTGGATGAGCGCCAGAACCACACAGGTACACGCCCTGCACTGGCATCTTGTACGCAGCGTGTCCTGGAATCGGTCGCAGAGAATAGAATTGGTCAAGGTGCAACGCGCCGTGGAAGATATCCCCGCCAACCATGTTCAGGTCCCGCTCAATATCCAGTGGCGTCTTTATCTGTCGCCCGACTATCGACGCTTTGAAGTTCGGTGCGTATTGATCAATGGTATCGACAATGACGTCGGCCGCCTCATCACGAACATCATCCCAATTGCGACCATCCGGTAAATGGCGCTGAAAATGCTGACAGAACAGGCTGGCCACGTGGCCGCCCGGTGGCGCCAGCGAATCGTCCTGGGTTGATGGCACCTGCATGGATATCACTGGTTTGCGCGACCAGCCCAGTTGCCTTGCATCATAATAAGCGTTCTGGATGTAACCTAGCGACGGACTGACTTCGATCGCGCCCATGAAGTGCTCTTCACCCCGACCCGCCATGCTCGTAAACCTGGGTAGCTCAGACAATGCCACATTCATGCGAAAGGTCGCAGAGTGGCTTCGATAATTTTCGATTCTGCGTTGATCGGGTGGGTCGAGACTGTCGCTATCAAGAAGTTTTTGCAAGAGTATTTGTGGATGCACATTGGCCGCAACGAATCGCGATGTGAGCTCTCTGCCATCAGCAGTGAGCACACCACACGCCTTGCCATCGCGAGTCAGGATTTTGCTAACCGGCGAACTGGTTTCTATTCGGGCTCCCTTGCTGCGTACAAACGAGGCCATTGATTCACTGATCGCGCCCATGCCGCCTCTAGCAATACCCCAGGCGCCCGCGCGACCCTTAACCTCACCGAAAGCGTGGTGCAATAACACGTAGGCTGTACCAGCATGGTATGGCTCGGCAAAGTTCCCAATAACACCCTCCAGCCCCAGCACACCCTTAAATGCTTCACCCTCAAACCAGGTGTCCAGGTAATCGCCAAGCGAGCGTGTCATCAGTTCCGCCAGCACCGTCTGGTGATGTTTGTCCAATTTACGCAATAGGTTCCCGGCTTTAAGCAAACCGACCGCATCTCGCCAACCTCCACCAATATTGGGAGGCGACTGCACCGCCAGTTCGCGCAGCGCCATCGCCACCGTCGCAATGCCAGAGTCGAATTCTTCCATGCGCTGGGCATCACGCCGGGAGAAGCGCGCCACCTCGGCGTGAGCCTGGGCATCATCGCGTGTCAATAACAGATGGTCGTTTTCGAGCAAACTGAGCGTGCCTGCGGGTCGTTCAAGAATATCCAGCCCGTGCTGCTCCAGCTGCAGATCAGCAATGACCCGTGGATGCAGCAAGCTGACGGAGTACGAGTACACCGAGTTTCTAAAGCCCGGGTGAAATTCCTCCGTTACAGCGGCACCACCCACCACAGGTCGTGACTCCAGCATCAGAACCCGCAGTCCGGCACGCGCAAGGTAGCCAGCGCAGGTCAGTCCGTTGTGTCCTGCACCGATGACAATAACGTCGGCATCCATCGCCATAGAATCATCCCTCACAGTAGTGTGACCGAAAGCACGGTCACAGAGTATCCAAAGTATAGGCAGTGCATACTCTATGCGCCTCCGCGCCGATGGGCTAGGAAGATAAGGCCGTTTCTATGTGCTTAACTCACAATGACGGTTTACACGTTCAGGACATTTCAATCAGACACGTTTTTTACCCCCAGGAGACAATGTCATGCCAGAAATCAGCGTACAGCACGGATGTGCTTCTCTTACCGATTTGGTCAAAGTGGACTCATTCGGCGACCCTATTGGCGAGCTTCCGCTACAGACCGACAAGGGCTTCTTCGAACAAGGTAATATGGTTGCAGGCACCTGGGAGTGCGAGGTGGGCGCGCTGAAGCTCGACCTCGATGTGACCGAATTCTGCCATCTGCTGGAAGGACACTGGAAGCTTACGTCAGAGTCAGGACAGGTAACCGAAGTGAAAGCCGGCGACAGTTGGGTATTCCCAAAAGGGTGGAAAGGTACTGCCGAAGTGCTGCAGAAAGTCCGCAAGGTCTATCTGATGATAATGCCGGGTTAACTTCCCTATCCCCTACCCCACCGTTATAGCTGCTCTCTCCGGGCGCGGCCTCAGGTAATCTGCTGGTCGCCCTGTACGGTGGCTGTTAACGCCGGATTTCGCGCACTCTAAAGAGCATCCTTGAGCTTGTACCAGCTCATCCCCAGCGCGAGACCGGGCCGGCGCAGGAGCTTACCTCCAGGGAATGGCCAATGTGGAATTCTGGCAAACACATTAAAACGTTCGGGTGAGCCGCTGATCATCTCGGCCATGATGCGGGCCATGATGTGTGTGGGAGCCACCCCATGCCCCGAATAGGCCTGAATGTAGCTGACTCCTTCTGACAGGTGACCGAGCTGGGGCATACGATTGATACCGATACCAATCTGCCCACTCCAGCCATAGTCGACCTGAGCATCTTGCAGTTCGGGAAATACCTTATGCATCTTGCGGGACAGGACGCCCACCACGTCGCTGGGTTCAAGTCCGGAATAGTTCGATAAGCCACCAAACAACATGCGCTTGTCGGCGGACAGGCGAAAATAATCAAGCGCCGTTCGTGGATCACAAACGGCCACATCACCCGGTAGAATTTTCTGCGCCAGGTTATCAGGCAAGGGGGCGGTGGCAATAACCGAACTGCTGGAGGGCAACACGCGACTGGCAAGGCGACTGACCAAACCCCCGAGATACGCATTGCCACACAAAATCACCTTGCGTGCAGTGATGCTGCCGCGCTCCGTGACTACACGAGGCCTGGGCCCCTGCACCAGGTTCAGCACCCTGGATTGCTCAAAAATTCTGGTGCCTAGCCGCTCCGCGGCCCTCGCCTCGCCAATGCAGAGATTCAGCGGATGAATATGCCCATTGGCGTAATTGAGCAATCCTCCGAGATACTGCTGCGAGCTCACAAACTGTTTCAGCTCATCCTTGTCCAGCAGTGTGTATTCGTGTGTATTGCCGATCGACTTTTCAAAGTCCTTCCACTGGGCAAACGCCGTCATATGCCGAGGCTTCAATGCGACATCGCAGTATCCCCATTTCAGGTCGCAATCGATTTCATACTTCTCAACACGCTCGGCAATAATGTCGCGTGCCTCCAGACCCATCTGATAAATCGCCCGCACGCCCTCTTCGCCGATGTGTTTGGTGAATCGCTCAGGATCGTGACCAATACCACCTATGATCTGTCCGCCATTGCGGCCGGTGGCGCCCCAACTGATCCGATTCGCCTCCAACAACGCCACGTCTATCCCGCGCTCGGCTAATTCAAGGGCTGTATTGACGCCACTAAACCCACCACCTACAACCACCACATCAGCGTCGATATCCTCTTCCAGAGTGGGGTAGTCGGTCTGCCAGTTAGCGGTAGCAGCGTAAAAGGAGCAGGTATGCTCTTGAGTTTCAGACGGACTCTTTAGTCCCAGCATTGAATTCCTCCAAGAAAAACTTTCACTAACTAACACGACAACAACAGCGGAAAACTGCCGGAATAGCTGCGTTCGATATTGAGCCTTAATCGCAGATTAACGTCAAACCTGTGCACGTTGGCACTGCACTCCCGCCCTATACGTCAGGTAGACGAGCGTTCACAGAGCAGATTAGCTATTCTTGTTTAACGCACGCCATGAAGACAACACAGGATGGAAAGGTTCAACTGATGAAGATCGCCCCGCAATCTGAGCTAGAGCATTTTTTGCAATCGCACCCTGATGTTCAAATGCTGGAACTACTCATGCCGGACATCAATGGCATTCTGCGCTGCAAACGCATACACCGACGCGAATTCGACAGTTTATTCGATCGCAGTTTCAAGGCCCCGCTGAGCGTCCCACTACTTGGCATAATGGGTGAGTTGTACGATGAGGACCTATCTCACGACCTGCTGGCGGGCGATCCCGATCAACTCCTGTTGCCAATTACAGGATCGCTGGCAACGATACCCTGGCTGGAATCGTCCACGGCTCAGGTCTTGGGTGGGTTTGCGGATATGGATTTGCAACCATCATGGACCGATCCTAGAAACGTACTGGCCAACGTGCTGGATCAATACACCAGCAGGCAACTAAAGCCGGTGGTCGCAACGGAGCTGGAGTTCTATCTACTGGCTAACAACAGCGACTCGGTCCCCTCCCCCCTTATGGGTGAGATACCGGGCACCGATCTCAAACAACAGGGCATACAGTACTGCATGGCAGACGATCTGTTTGAATGCGACGCATTCCTGGATGACGTTAGAAAAGCCTGCGAGACTCAGAATGTACCCCTGACTGCCATACACTCGGAGTTCTCCGCAGGTCAGTGGGAAATTAATACCCATCATACAGACGATCCTGTGACGGCCTGCGACCACGCCGTATTGTTGAAACGCATCGTCAAAGGCGTTGCGCGCAAACACGGCTTTGGAGCTACCTTCATGGCTAAGCCCTTCGATGAATCCGCCGGCAGCGGTCTACACATTCATGCCAGCGTTTACGGTAGCGATGGCCGTAACATCTTCGCCGAGCTAAGCGGTGAATCGTCTACGGTTGTCTCAGACACGCTTCTGCATGCGATTGGAGGTCTGAGCGATACTCTGAGTGAGTCGATGGCAATCTTCGCGCCAAACGCAAACTCGTACCGCCGTTTCAAGGCTGGCGCTTTTGCCCCTTCCTCCCATACCTGGGGCCACAACCACCGGGAGGTGGCATTGCGTATACCCGTATCGTCGCCGGATAATCGGCGGATTGAACACCGGGTCGCGGGAGCAGATGCCAACCCTTACCTTGTAATGGCTGCAGTACTGGCGGGCCTACTCCATGGTATGAGCAACAAGCTGGACCCCGGAGCGCCAATACCCAGCGGTGCCGATCTGTCTAATTCGCAAGTCACGCTGCCGCGTCGATGGGATGAAGCGCTCGCGCTGTTTAGAAGCAGCACAATACTGCCGGAGTATCTGGGTAAAACCTACTGCGACACCTTTGCCGCACTGCGCCAGGGTGAGTGTAACGACTATCATGGCCGCGTTTCCAACCTCGACTATGAGTGGTATCTCAGAGCACTGTAGTACTGGCTTTAAATGACACTAGGCGGAAAATTTTTCCTGGGAACGGCGGTAGTGCGCAGGTGTTTGACCCGTCGCCTTTTTGAACGCAGCGTAAAACGTTGATGTCGAGTTAAAACCCACCTGTAGCGCTACGTCGAGGATCGATGCGGTTTCATTTCCGCCCAAGGCCAGTATTCGTGTGGCTTCCGCCACCCGATGGCGATTCACAAAGTCAAAGAATGAAACACCGTGCCCTTCGTTGATTGCCTGCGATAGATGGTTAACTGAACAACCCAACATAGCTGCGAGCTGGGGCAGCGACAAGTGCGAATCCAGATACACCCTATCCTCGTTCATCGCTTCCGACAAACGCACTGTGACCGCCCTCAAGCCCGATGCACTGAGCCCCGACTTTGCGTATCGCTTGCCATGAGAGGAGCCTGCGGTAACACGACCTATAAGCTGCGGCTCTCGATAGTAGTCCTCGATTTTTAGCGCGCTATCCCCGTCCATGGTGATGAACTCCGCGCCGATCCAACCTGTTGCGGGATCCTCATCTCCCTCCGGAGATGCTCGATACTGAAACGCGATAGTGGACTCTCCTGCAAGCACCTCTCCTACCAACGTGTAGCAATGGTTATCCTGACGAAAATACTCCTGAAGATGGCTGACCAGCTCATCTCGTGCGAGCAGCTGCTGGGAAGGAATATCGAAATAGGTGCCTCCTCGAGAGAGATGATCGGCGACCTGTTTAGGATCATGCCGATTCCAGGCATCGAAGTAGCTTTCCACAAAATCAGAGGTCAACATCTGCAACAGACCCTACCAACAGTACAATAGACTACATTGAATACCATATACCTCCCCTCCTGTCATGAACGGCGAAGCGCGAAGACGATCATGCTGTACCGCAATTACCAACCAATGCCTGTAGGCATGGAAGCGCAATCGGTGACAGAGGGGTTATGTTAGTCTCACGCATTCGACAGCCGACAAGCCTTTGCTATGAGCCACCACCCTACCGACACAGCCATGGCCCAACGAGCGGGGTTTGATCCACGGCAGTTGATCAAGGTCGTTGTGTACGGCCTGCTGCTCGTAAACTTTGGTCTTTATCTTGTCGAAGATATAGCGATATCTGCTCATACGCTTCGCAACGGCGGGACATGGCTGGACTATACGGCTGCTTTTGCGGTGTCTCTGGATGTACTTGCATGGCTTACTCTTCTGGCTCTGTTCGAACTTGAAACCTACCTGCTTTCTGACGACGCCTTTACACCTCGCAGAATAAAGGCGATGCACGGCATCAGAATTGTCTGCTACCTGTTTCTTGCACACACCCTGCTAGCTTACGCGAATGCTGGCAAGGATCTCATAGGTCTGACTCCGATACAGGAGACAGATAGCCTGTGTCAGCTGGTGGGGCGCGACATTTCTTTTGGTTTTAATCTGGAGTACACCGAGCTGAATCTGGAAAACTGCATCGAGTTATCCCGTGCGACAGAGTTCTACTTAATCGAGAACGACTCGGTGGTGACCGATGCGCAAGGGCTGCAGATAGAGAGGGAGCTTGTCTGGCTGGATCTGGTTGAAGCTGTTACCTGGCTGGTGATCCTGCTTTGCATGGAGGTCATCGTGCGCTTGCAGGATCGCGGGACAACTCGCGGCGTGCTGATTCGCAGTGCCAGCGGGATCAAACTCTTCCTCTACCTGTTGCTGTGGGGCGCGGCGGCTTACTGGATTTACCGGGGGCATTATATGTATGCCTGGGATGAAGCGCTGTGGATTCTCGGCTTCTTCGCTATCGAGATGAATATCTCGGACTGGAAGAAAGAAATTCGAAGTGCTGACGCAGCGCCCTAGAACGCCGGTGGTGGTGTTGCGCGCGCCCTGGCCGGTGCCCAGAAGGGCTTATCCTTGACCTCACAGCGTGCAACCTTGCGATAATACCGCAGCTCTTTTTGATAGTAGATCTCTGCCCAAATCTCACGATCCAGCATCGATGTCTCGACCATGGCAAGCGCGATGTTCGCCTTGACAGAGGGAGACCACATGGCTGATGTGATATAGCCAATCTCTTTACTACACCGTTTACCGCTGTACAGAATCGCCCCCTCTGCAGGTTTGTTGCCCTCGATATCCAGTTTCGTAAGCGTGTATCTGGGGCCCCGATCGCGCTCCTCCAGCAGGGCGCGGCGTCCATTAAAATGCGGCTTTTTGAAATCCACCAACCAGCCCAGATTCAGCTCGAACGGCGTCTGGTCGTGCTGAAAATGAATGGTCTTTAACGCCTCGGAAAATTCCATATCCGGCATAATAAAGCCAGCTTCCAGTCGAGCCATATTGGTCGCCGCTTCCCCATAGGGGTGTATCCCGTGATGCTCGCCCGCTGCGTAAAGTGCATCCCACATCGCTATTGCCTGAGACGGGTCTATCCACAGCTCGTAACCTAAGTCACCCGTAAAGCCTGTGCGTGAAACCATCAGCGACGCGTCGTTGAAAGGGAAATGCATCACGCCAAACGGCTTCAGGTTTTCGATACCATCGAGACCCATGGTCAGCAATGTGGCGCAGGACGTGGGGCCCTGCAAAGACAGTGCCGCATAGCGCTCTGTCATATCTTCGACTGACAGATCATCAAACCCCAGACAGCTCTTGCGCAGCCAGGCCAGGCACGGACTCCCACAGGTCAGCATGAAACGATCCTCGCCAAGCCTGAAGATTGTTCCGTCATCAACCATGCGGCCTTCATCGGTACACCAGCAAACGTAGGTGACCCTGTCGACTTTCAACTTGGACACGTCCCGTGTAACCATGCGATCCAGCATGGCAACTGCATCCGGCCCACTGATCATATATTTCTGCATGGGGCAGATGCCGTAGGTGGCACAGGTATTTCTGATGCAGAAATATTCGTACTCGGCATCGTAATAGTAATCGGCAAACTTAAACCCGTTCCACGAGGACCACGCATCGCGCAGGTTCATCGGTGCCTGGCGCTCATGAAAATGCGAGTGCTTTAGTCGCTCCCCCGCAAACGGATCATTGTGGGCGATGGCTTCACTCGTCATAGCAATCATCCTCAGGTACGGTGTTGGGCCGCTTCAGGTCGATCAGGATCTCGCGTGCCGCATTGGCGCCGCACGCGGAAGAGACGCCGCCTCCGGGGTGGGTTGATGATCCACACATATACATATTTTTTAGGGGCATTCTGTATTGCCCGTAGCCCGGGAAAGGGCGGTTGAAAAGCAGTTGATCAATCGTAAGCTCTCCCTGAAAAATATTGCCCTCTGTCAGCCCTATCTCGTTCTCAATTTCGTGAGGGGTGCGCACTTCCATGTGAACAATGAGGTCTTTGAACCCCGGGCTATAGCGCTCGAGTTTATCAATGACCGTTTGCCCAAACTGATCCCGTTTCTCGGGTGTCCAGGGTCCATCAGCAAGCTCGGGTGGGCAGTACTGGACAAAATTGGACATCCAGTGCTTACCGACAGGCGCCACGGTGGGATCCCAAGCCGAAGGAATAATCGATTCAATAAAAGGATCGTCAGACCAGCGGCCGCGCTTCCAGCAATCGTACGCTCGCTCCATGGTTTCCAGTGAACCTGCAAAACCCTGCCCGCCGCGGTTGATGTAGCGATTGTCGGGCACATTGTTAAACTTCGGCATCCCAGACAACGCAATATTCACTTTGCCCGATGAGCCACGGATCTTGAAGTTTTTGGCTCGCTCGAAGATGCCCGGCGGCAGGTCCTTCTTGTCCATCACCTTGGTAAAGGTACGACGCGCATCCAGGTTCGATACGACGATACCAGCGTGAACCTCTTCGCCACTCTCCAGTGCCACTCCCACAGCCTTGCCATCTTCAACCAAAATCTGTTGAACCCCGGCCCCGGTACGTATCTCTCCGCCTTCAGCCTGTAATGCACTAGCCAGCGCGTTTGAAATTGCGCCCATACCACCGCGAGCCAAACCCCAGGCACCCACGTTGCCATCCACGTCGCCCATGACGTGGTGCAACAGAATATAGGCGGAACCCGGTGAATACACGCCCAGCGCAGTTCCAATGATGCCAGGACTGGCCATAGCGGCCTTAATCAGGTCGCTCTCAAAGTATTCATCCAGAAACTCAGCAGCACTCATCGTGAAAAAACGCACATACTCATAGAGTTCTCGTTCACCCAAAGACCAGAACTCTTTGGCCAGAAACAACATCTCACGGATATCGCGCGGCTTGAATGAACTAGGATCCGGGGGCGTTCGCATCAACGTCTTGCGGATCAGCTGTGCATAGCGCCCCAGGTCTGCCTGAAAGCGCATCATAGAGTCTGCATCGTGCGGTGAATGCCGTCTCAATTCCAGATAGCTGGCTTCGGCATCTGGATAATCTATGAGTGTCTCGCCGCTGTCGCTAAAAGTTACTGTGCCCAGGTAAGGCACCAGAAGCAGACCATGTCGGGTAAGATCAAGATCGCGATGAATGCTTTGACGCATCATGCTGCACACATAGGAACAGCTGGAGTAGAACCATCCATCGTGCATCTCGCGGGTGACCGCCGCGCCACCGATGTAGTCGTTCTTCTCTACCACCACCACGTCCAAACCGGCTTTTGCCAGGTATGCGGCATTGGTCAAGCCGTTGTGACCAGCGCCAACAACGATGGCATCGTACTGTTTCATTTGAGTATCTCGTGGGCTGCGTTGAAGCCGGGGCCGCCCATCAAGCCGCCACCCGGGTGGCTACCCGCGCCACAGAGATACAGACCCGGAATCGGGGTGCCGTATTGGGCCGCCTCATAGGTAGGACGCATCATCAGCAGCTGATCAACGGCAAACTCGGTATGGTGCCAATGGCCACCGGTCACATGGTGAAGCGACTCCAGGTCATGGGGCGTCAGGAGTTCCGCGTGCAGGACAAGCTCCCTCAGACCCGGCGCATGGCGCTCCAGGGTTGTGAGCAACCGTTCCAGCAAGGCCGAGCGGGCCGCGTCTGTCCAGCCGCCTTTCGGTGAAGCGGGGACATACATTACATTTGCTGACAGCACATGCTGACCGGCGGGCGCCATCGACGCATCCTGTAATGAGGGAATCACCAACTCCATTACCGGGTTCTCCGACGCAGCACCGTATTTGGCATCGTCGAACGCAAACTCCAGCGCGTCCGGCTCTGAGGCGATGATCATGCGTCCGTCCGGACGATCCACGCCGACGAACGAAGGGACATCGCCAAGTGCAAGATGGAGCTTGGCCACATAGCCCTCACAGCGCAGTCGCTGGATACGATTGGCGAACTCTATTTCCAGATACCTTGCCCCAACCAGTTGCAAGAATGTGCGCTGTGGATCGGCGCAGGAGACAATTCTGGTGGCCGTGATCTTCTCGCCGTCGGCCAGCTCTACTCCGGTTGCCTGCTGGCCATCCTCGCTCTGCGAGATGCATATCTTTGTGACCGGGGCATTAAGGCGCACCTGCGCGCCCGCAGCAGTGGCTGCGTTGAGCAGTGCATTGATGAGCCCCTCTATGCCCGTGCCGGGAATAGCATGCCCACCGTTATGATCTCCCAACATTCGATACAACAGCGCAAAGACCGCGCTGTTGGGTGAGCGCGGCGCCAGCTTTGACCCCACAAGTCCATCCCAGCTCAGAGCGGCCTGGAGGTGTTTGTTGTCGAAGTATTCATCCATAAGATCGCGCATCGGCAATGTGGCGACCCGAAGGAACTCGAGCATGTCTTCCTTGCCCAGCCTTCGCAGGCGCAATCCCAACTGCCCGAACGTCAACATCTCTCCCGGGCTGTTGTTGCCAATGCGCGGCATTGTCTTCATCCAAAAGGGTTCAAGCGCGCGCGCGAACTTTTGCATCGCTGCGCGGTACCTTAGATAGCTGCTCTTATCATCATCCGAGACCCCGGTTACGCCGTCTACACCTATGACGACGTGCTCACCATCCAGGTTCAGCCCTATCGTGGGCAGCGGCGCGATAGCGGGTTGATAGCCATGCGATTGGAGCTGCAGATCTTCTACAACCCTGGGAGAAAAGTGGCTGATAGTGTGAGCAACAGATGCCTTGAAACCCGGATGAAACTCACGGGCAGATGCAAGGCCACCAGGCGCAGCCGAAGCTTCCAGAACCAGCACGCGTTGACCCTGTTTGGCCAGGTAGGCCGCACAGATCAGTCCGTTGTGACCTGCGCCGATTACGATTGTGTCGTAGCTATTCACAGATTCGCCTGCCCGAGTCTATTGCAACTATGGAGGTTACCGGCGGGTACCGTGCGTCACTACCGCGCCTATACGCCGGGAGATTGGTGTTTCAGCAGACCGCTTGAACATCTACCGTACAATCGTAATAGCACGCGCCACCCGCCATATCGGCTTTGTGCCCCGGTATCAACGCATTGATCGTCTGACCCGTAGCACTCTCTACAAGCCAGGCGCCCTTGGGAACAAATACGGTGCCGGTACGGACACTGTCGGATATCGCAAGCGGCATCCTGACTTCGCCCTGATCATTGAAGAGACTCACTTCTTCACCATGAGACAACGCGAGGCTCGCCGCGTCCACGGGGTGCATCTCGCACACAATATCGCTCTTGTGATCCGCAAGCCCCCCGAACGTCGAGTTGATACGTCGCTCCGATGCCGGACTCACGAGAACGAATTGTCGTGCTGCCTCAAGCTCGCGATAACGGGGCAGACCGAGCCCAGCCTCCGCCTCCAGGGCCTCACTGTATAGCTCAATTTTGCCACTGGGCGTCGCGGGCGATACTCCACGTAGCAAGCCCGGAGTAGTTATCGCTGACATATCTATTGCGCTATCAAGAGGGAGCCTACTAGGTTGCCGTCCATCAAGACCAGGGGTGGCTGCATTTACGGCTTGATCCATCAACTGTTCATCTGTATCGGTGAAGCACTCGTCCTTGAATCCGAAGCGGGTAGCGAGGCGGCGGAATATCTCCATATTGGGCAGCGCGTTCCCAAGCGGATCCAGCACGGGGGCGCTGCGCTGCAAATAGTGATGACCATAGGCCTTGTAGAGATCGCCGTATTCCAGGTGTGTGGCCGCTGGCAGGATTACGTCGGCGCAGGCCATTGAATCGGTCATGCTCACATCACAACCCACCACGAATACATCTTCGTCGAGCAAAGCCGCCCGCATATCATCCTGGCGCGGATGTACCGCGATCGGATTGTGATTGTAGATAAACACCCCTTTGAGTGGCACTTCGCTGCCGGGGTCAAGGATATGCCGGGGCAGGTCCAGCACATTAAACTGACGCACATCAGCCGGGGCCAGGTCGGGGCGCTCAAGCGCATCATGGTCAATCGGAAAGTAGCCGGAGACATCACAGACGCCTGCCCCTTGCATGCCAAAGTTTCCTGTCAGCGCGGGCAGCGCAAACAGCGCACGCAGGCCAGAGCCCCCGTTGCGATTGCGCTCGGGGGCCACGCCTACGGAAATTGCCGCAGGCGACAGTTCCTGCCACCATTTGGCGAACTGCTCTATGTCTTCCACTGCCAGGCCGCAGATAGCGGCTGCCCGCTGTGGAGAATAGTTCGCTGCCTCAGCGAGAAACTGCTCTGCCCCGCTGACATGGCTCTCGATAAAGGCCTCGTCCAGTCCGCCGCGCCTGTTAAGGAGAGCTGCCACCGCATAGGCCAACACTACATCAGTGCCTGGCATGACCGGCAAATGGAGATCGGCCTCCTGAGCGATGCGTGTACGCTTCGGATCTACTACCACCAGCTTTGCGCCCTGTTTCTGAGCGTCACGCAATAGCGTCGTTAGATGCAAATTGCAGGCAGTGATGTTGTTACCCCATACGACAATCAAGCGAGAGTGTTGCAGCTCTGTGAAGGAAATACCGCCTACGTCGCCAAACACACTGTCCCACGCGGCGCTGGAGACACCCGCGCACAGAGGCGAAGAGTCGACCGCGCTCGCACCCAGGCGATGAAAAAAACGCTTGTCCATGGAACCGCCAGCGAGCAACCCCATGGGGCCACCATAGCTTAGGGGCGCTATCGCCTCGGCACCGTACTCCTCAATGATTGCCGCAAAGCGCTGATGCACAACGTCCAACGCCTCTTCCCATGACACGCGTCGGTATGCTCCGCCGCCTTTGGGGCCGCTGCGCAACAGTGGCTGGGTCAGGCGCTGCTCGCCGTGTACTTGCAGCGGTAAACCTTGTGCCACCTTCGCGCAGATTTTCCCTCGAGTGAACGGGTTTGCCTGACTTCCGCGAACTTTCTGTACCTTGCCATCAGCCACTTCAATCGACAGACTGCAGGTATCGGCACAATCTAAAGGGCAAATACTGGGGTGGCTTGTAAGGGGTGATTCAACCGATGCCATTGCTAACTGACTCCTGTATTTAACACCAAGGCCGATTCAGTCGGTGCCGATACGACTGGCACGCATATACAGAAACTGCAGCGCCAATGTAGCGGCTGCCAGCGAGGTAATATCGGCGTGATCGTAAGCTGGAGACACCTCCACCACGTCAAAGCCCACGATATTCAAATCGGCTATACCCTGTAGTATACGCAATGCTTTTGACGTGCTCAGCCCACCAACGACCGGCGTACCTGTACCCGGCGCGTAGGCCGGGTCCAGACCGTCTATGTCAAAGGTCAGGTAAGTGGGCGTGTCGCCCACCCGATTGCGTATGCGCGCTACTATTTGCTCAACAGACAACTCATTGGCGGCGTGCCCATCAATAACCTCAAACGGATGATCCGGCTTATCGTAGTCGGTGCGAATGCCTACTTGAATGGTCTTGTCGGCGTCTATCAGGCCCTCACGTGGCGCGTGGTAGAACATGCAGCCGTGATTGTATTTTTGCTCCTCCTCGTAGGAGTCGGTATGGGCATCGAAGTGAATCATCGCCATGGTGCCATGGCTAGCCGCATGGCCACGCAGCAGGGGCAAGGTTACGAAGTGGTCGCCTCCGAAAGTGATCAGGGTCTTGCCCGCACCGGTGATCATGGCGGCGTGTTCCTCTACTTGAACCAGCATGTCTTCGCTGTCGCCCCAGAGAAAATCGATGTCGCCGTAGTCAATCGCTTGCAACCTGTCGGGTAGGGCAAAGTCCCAGGGCCAGCGATTCTCTTCCCAACGCAGGTTCGCACTGGCCTGGCGTATGCCATTGGGTCCAAAACGGGCGCCGGAGCGACCGCTGGTACCCAGATCATAGGGAACACCCATTACTGCCGCGCCGATATCGTCATCTGACAGATCGCGACTAATTGGCAGTCCCATAAAACTGAAAATATTCGCGTACATGCCCCGGTCACTCAGCGGCGATGCGCCCTTTGCTTGTTGGCTCATCAATCCGTCCTCAACATAATCCTGCTATTAAAAAGCTGCCACTGAAGTTTGCTACTACAGGCAGGCATCATACTCCAGCGGCGTCACCTGCCGGTCATATTCATCCATTTCCTGTTGCTTTAACAGCGTAAACACCCGCTGGAAATCACTGCCGAAATTGTCCCGGATAAATGCCGAGTCGGCGAAGCTGGTGAGCGCGTCCGGCCAGTAGCGCGGCAAGCTGGCCGGTACCTGGTCATAGGCATTTCCCGCCAGTGGCTCAGGTGCAGATAACTGGTTCTCGATGCCATGCAGCATGCCGGCCAGGAGCGCAGCAATCACCAGATGAGGATGAGCGTCTGCTCCCGGCACACGATGCTCCAGCCGTGTTGCAACAGGTGCATCAGCAGGCACCCGCACTGCAACGGTGCGATTCTCATATCCCCAGGTGGGCGCCATCGGCGCATGCGTGCCACGCTGAAAGCGTCGATAGGAGTTCAGATTGGGGGCAAACAGCAGCATGCTGTCCCGCATACCATACAGGCAACCGGCAATCGCCTGACGCAGTAGATCAGTACCCTTGCCTGTACCATCATCGAAAGCGTTGTTGCCCTCACTATTGAGGACACTGCAGTGCAGGTGCATACCGTTGCCCGCCAACTCCCCGAAGGGCTTTGCCATGAAGCTGGCGATCAGGCCGTGGCGCTTGGCAACACCCTTGATCGCCCGCTGCAGCATCAGCGCCTGATCTGCCGCCACCAGCGCGTCGGCATTGTGGTAGAGGTTGATCTCATACTGGGAAGGTGCGCCCTCCTTGATCAGCGTATCAATAGGCAGGTTCTGTGCCACACAGGCATCGCGTATCTCATGCATCAGAGCAGACATATCACTCATGGTATCGATGCAGTAGGTTTGGCCGGTCGCCAGAGCACCGCCTACCCGATCCGTCTGGGTATGCACCGGGCGCCCCAACGTATCGTGCTCGTCTTTCAGCAAATAGAATTCCATCTCGCTGGCAACCACAGGTGTGAGCCCCAGTGCTGCAAAGCGATCCATGAGCCCCTGCAACAGAATGCGCGGGTCGAGCGAGCAAGGCTCGCCGCTGACCTCGTGCAGGGAGATCATCACCTGCCCCGTTGGCCGCTGTGCCCACGGCACGGTTGCCAGGGTGCGGATATCAGCCTGACACAGACCATCGCCGTCACCGGAATCAAACACCCAGGCTTCGACATCGCGTCCCCAGACATCGAACGCGAGCGAGCTAATGGGTAACTTAAGCCCGCCGGCGATCACCTTTTCAATTTTGTCCCGCGTCACCCATTTACCACGCAGGCCGCCCGCGATGTCCGGCAGGATGATTTCAAATATCTCGATAGCGGGATTGTCCTCGAGAAAGCGCTGCAAGCGCTCACTGGCATCGGACATAGTGAATTCCTTAGCTGTTGTTATGGTCTGGGTGCCCAAAACACCACTTTAGGGGTAATTCGTACCCTCGGGGTCTGTGCCACACTATTAAACATTGCAACATAACACCCAACCATACCACTTCGGGGTAGTACATCCGGAGTGTAGCCGCTCAGCGCGGCTTTCACACATCAGAGGTACATGGCATGAACAGTAAAGTTGACACCGCCACGCTGCGCCAACTGGATCAGTCTCACCACCTGCATCCGTTCACGGACTTCAAAGACTACGCAAACCACGGCGGTCGCATCGTGAACAAGGCGGAGCACATCTACATCTACGACAGTGAAGGCCACAAGATGCTGGACGGCATGTCGGGCCTTTGGTGTTGCAACCTTGGCTACAGCCAGAAGAGTATTATTGAAGCTGTGTACCAGCAGATGCAGGAATTGCCCTATTACAATAATTTCTTCAACTGCTCCAACCAGCCCGCAGTGGAGCTGGCCAAGGCACTGGTTGATGTGACGCCCGCACAATTCAATCACGTATTCTTCACCAACTCTGGCTCAGAGGCCAACGATACGAATATCCGTTTGGTTCACCGCTACTACGACCTGCTGGGCAAACCGGACAAAAAACAAATTATCAGCCGCAAGAATGCCTATCACGGCAGCACCATTGCCGCCGCCTCGCTCGGCGGTATGAGCGCGATGCACAATCAGGCGCGAGGTCTGGATTATGTTCACCATATCAATCAGCCGCACTGGTTTGAGGCAGGTGGTGATATGGACCCCAACGAATTTGGCCTGAAAGTTGCCCGCGAACTGGAAGCCATGATTGACCACCTGGGCGAAGGCAACGTGGCTGCGTTCATCGCCGAGCCAGTGCAAGGCGCAGGCGGCGTGATCATTCCGCCCGACACTTACTGGCCTGAGATACAACGCATCTGTGATGAGCGCGATATATTGTTGATTCTCGACGAGGTGATTTGCGGCTTTGGTCGCACCGGGCGCTGGTTCGGCTGCGAAACCTATGATCTCAAGCCCGACCTGATGACATTCGCCAAAGCAATCACCAACGGCTATATGCCGCTGGGTGGCGTGATGGTGAGCGATAAGATTACCGATGTACTGATGTCAGGTGGTGGCGAATTCGCCCACGGACTCACCTACTCAGGCCACCCCGCCTCCTGCGCGGCAGGGTTGGAAACGCTGCGCATTCTGCGCGAAGGTAATATCATCGAAACCGCAGCGACAACCATTGGACCTCATCTGCAAACGCGCCTGCGTGAACTTGAAGATCATCCAATCGTAGGTCAGGTGCGCGGCAAAGGCATGTTTGCCGCAGTGGAGCTTGTGCGCGACAAAACCACGCGCGAGCGTCTCGAGCCAGAATCGGGTGGCGCCGTTTATTGTCGCAACCGGGCAAACAGCAACGGCCTGATGGTGCGCCAGACAGGTGATGCCATGATTATGGCACCACCGTTGGTGTGTGATATGAGCGAAATCGACACTCTCGTCGACAAGCTGGGCGCCGCGCTGGATGAAACCGCCGCGCACTACAGCATAAGCAAATGACTAAAAGCCCGGCCCAGTGCCGGGCTTTTTCATGGATAGCAGCGTATGAGTGAGACTATCAGTCACAGCAAAACCCTGCGGCAGCGCGACATGGTGCTGTTCACTGTATCGGCGATACTGCTTCTTGATACGCTCACCGCGGCAGCATCTGTTGGTGCACCCGCTGTTTTCTGGTGGCTGTTTCTGGGTGTCATCTTTTTCATACCCTTTGCCATGATATGCGCCGAGATGGGCTGTGCTTATCCTGAACAGGGCGGCATTTACGCATGGATAAGGGACGGGTTCGGTGGCCGCTGGGCTTCCCGCGCAACCTGGTGCTACTGGGTGAACACCGCAGTCTGGATTCCCGCCATTTTTCTCCTGTTCGCGGGTGTCTTCAAACAGATGTTTTTCCCCGACCTATCACTGGGATGGCAGATCACTATCGGCGTCGTGCTGACGTGGCTGGCGGTGGCCGTCAATGTGATGACCCTGGACGTGGGTAAGTGGATTCCCAACCTTGGTGCGATCTTAAAGGTCATTATCTTCATCGCCATCATCATTGGCGCGTACAACTATATCGGGTCCAACGGTATGGCAAATCCGCTAACCCTGGCAACCTTGAAGCCAGACTGGAGCAATAGTCTGCAGTACATCCCCGCCATCATCTACGGGATGTTGGGCTTTGAGCTGGTCAGTGCGGGCAGTGCTGAGATGAAAAACCCAGCCAGAGATGTACCACGTGCCATCTTCATCTCCGGCAGTATCATCATTGTGCTGTATCTACTGGGCACCATTGCCGTACTCGCCGCCATTCCGTCGGGCGATATCAACCTGGTCGAAGGGCTCATCGACACACTGCAATTGTTCTTCGGCGACTCTGCTGCAGGCAGGGTCTTCGTTATGGCGCTGGGCATCGGCGCGTTGTACACATTCTTCTCCAACGGCGTGACCTGGGCACTGGGTTGTAACCGCGCTGCTGCAGAGGCCGCCATCGAAGGTGAGTTGCCAAAGATATTCGCTTTGGAGAGCAAAAATCTGGGCACGCCAATTGGTGCGGCCGTGTTGATGGGGTTGGTGAGCACCGTGGTACTGATTCTGTACGGTATGCTGGCAGGCTCCAATGAGGACCTGTTCTGGTCGCTCTTTGCTTTTTCTGCCGTCATCTTCCTGCTGCCCTACCAGGGCATGCTACTGGCTTTCATACGCATGCGGATCCGCGATCCCGACCATCACCGTCCCTATGCAGTACCCGGGGGGCTCGGTGCTGCCAGACTATTTGCCTGGCTGTGTATAGCAGTCCTGGGCCTCTCTATTGTGCTATTCATGTACACCCCCGGCAGCGGCTTGGAATGGCCAGTGCTGATAGGCGTCGTGACTACACTGCTTATTGGTGAGGTGGTGATTCGGTTTGCGGAGAACCATCGCAGCGGCTAGCCAACAATCCGGGCAATGTGGGCGTACACTAGGACACCACATCATCAGCCTGGGGATTAGGTATGCAACACGACAGTCCCGGTCACTACGCCGTCATTTTTACCGCACGAATTCGCCAGCTGGATGACGCCTACCGAGTTACGGCGGCGCGCATGCGCGAGCTGGCCATGTCCGAGTTCGGCTGTCACAAGTTCACCGCGGTCGCCGAGGGCGATACCGAAATCGCCGTATCCTATTGGGATTCGCTGGAACAGATCCGCGCATGGCGCAACCATCCGGAGCACCAGCGCGCACAAAAACTGGGGCGGGATGCCTGGTATGACGACTACACCGTAGAAGTCACACGAATCGAACGCGCCTACTCATCAAGCAAGTAAGCTCGGCGTCGCATCAATCCGCTGGACGCAAACCGGCGTATATTGCCTACTTATTGATCACTTGATGACCGCGGGTTGACACCATGCTGACACACAGCGAGCAAACAATGACTGAACCGAGCTTCTACCGCCCGGCTTTTACCCAGACCGTCTGGTTCAATGCCATCTGGTTCCAGAGCGTCTGGTTCTGCGCAGTACTGGGTCGAGACAACCTGCTACCGGTCACAGTGGCGTTGCTGGCTGTCCATTTGCTGCTGTGTCGTTCGCTGGACAAGGAACTGCTTCAGCTTTCTACCATCGCTTTTGTTGGCATTGCCACCGACGCCACGCTAAGCGCAACCGGCGTGTACCAGTTTGATGGGAATGTACTTGTACCATTGTGGCTGTGCGCGCTGTGGCTTGGCTTTGCGACTACACTCAACCGCAGTCTGTCATTTTTCGGCAGACACCCGGCCCTGACGATTGCTGTAGGCGCTGTGGGATTGCCGCTGAACTACTGGGCAGGCGAACGCCTGGGCGCCGTTAGCTTCGGCTATGATTTGATCCCTACCTTGTTCATTCTTGCGGCTGTATGGTCCATCATCTTCCCCTTGATGTTCAAAATCACCGCCGCGCTGGACGCGCAGGAGCAGTAAATATGCGCATGCTGTTATCGCTGGTGCTGCTGGCCATTGCTTTGCCAGTGGCCGCAACCGATACCACTCTGGTGAAGGTGGGCGAGGCCAAACTGAAGGTGCTGTTCTGGGACGTCTATAACTCTACGCTGTACTCTGACAACGGGCGCTATCGGGAAGGCCAGGTACCACTGCGACTGGACATTCAGTATCTGCTGGATATCGAATCGGAGGCACTGGTAGCACGTACAGCCGAAGAGTGGGATGAGCTTGGGCTGGAGCATGACAATCGCGATGAATGGCTTATCTCGCTAGCTGCCTTGTGGCCCGATGTGAACAAGAACGACGTGCTTACCATGGAGCTGGATGATGACAGGCGCAGTACTTTTTACCGTAATGGTGAATTGCTGGGCACGATAGAGGACACTGCCTTTGGCGCCAGTTTTATCGACATCTGGCTGTCACCCAACACAACGCGACCCAATCTGCGCGCCGCACTGATAGGCACCGACTAGACTCCCATCAACACCAGCGGCGATGCGTCACCGCGTTGATTAACCAACCCACTTCCCAGATCAGGCTACCGCATCCTCAGCGACAAAGTAGCGGGGGTCTTCGATGACGTTCACTTCCACCAGACTTCCCGCCTTCTTGAGCAAATTGCGGCAATCCTCGCTCAAGTGCACCAGGTGTAAGGTTTTACCCGAATTCAGATAGCGCTCGGCCAGGGTGTCGATCGCTTCCAGTCCCGAGTGATCACACACTCGCGAGTCGGCAAAATCCACCACCACATCATCGTTCGCTTGCGACGGCTCAAACTGTTCCAGAAAGGAGGTAACCGACCCAAAGAACAGTGGACCGTGCACGGCATAGACCGTAGAGCCCTTGTGATCTTCCATGGTATCCACCCGCACCTGTTTGGCGTGCTCCCACGCAAACACCAGCGCGGACACAATCACACCCACAATCACGGCCATCGCAAGATCGGTTGCAACCGTGACACCCGACACCAGGACAAGCACCATCGCGTCGCTGCGCGGCACCTTGCGGATCACGCGAAAACTACTCCATTCAAACGTACCGATCACCACGATAAACATCACGCCGATAAGAGCAGCCAGCGGTATCTGTTCGATCAGCGCTGAGGCGACCAGGATAAACAGCAGCAAGAACAGTGCTGCAGAGATACCAGACAAGCGACCACGACCACCGGAGTTCACATTAATCATGCTTTGGCCAATCATTGCGCAGCCGCCCATGCCACCGAAGAAGCCGGTAACCGTGTTCGCCACGCCCTGGCCTACACACTCCTTGTTGCCGCGACCGCGCGTCTCGGTGATCTCATCGACCAGACGCAGGGTGAGTAGTGACTCGATCAGTCCGATAGCCGCCAGAATGATCGAATAGGGCAGGATAATCAGCAATGTGTCCCAGTTCAGCGGCACGCTGGGGATATGAAAGGAAGGCAGGCCACCCTTGATGGAGGCGATATCGCCCACCACACGGGTATCAAGATCCAGACCGAAAACCAGCAGGCTAACGACAATAATGGCGACCAGAGAGGACGGCACCGCAGTCGTCAATCGCGGCAGGAAGTGAATGATTGCCATGGTTAACATCACCAGGCCAACCAGCCCATACAGCTGCCCCCCTTCCAGCCATGCCACATCGACAATCGAGCCTTCCATGAAGGTGCCCTGCAACCAGCCAGGGTCGCCGGGAACGCCAAACTGACCCAGCTGGGCAAGAAAAATCACGATGGCAAGGCCGTTGACGAAGCCCAACATAACGGGATGAGGCACCATACGGATAAATTTACCCAGGCGCAGCGCTCCGGCCGTTATCTGAATCAACCCCATCAGCACTACAGTGGCAAAAAGATATTCCACGCCATGATCAGCCACCAGTGCAACCATCACCACCGCCAGCGCGCCGGTTGCACCCGAAATCATACCCGGACGCCCGCCGATACAGGCGGTAATTAGGCCTACCATGAAGGCCGCGTACAGGCCCACCAGGGGCTCTACTCCAGCAACGAATGCAAAGGCTACCGCCTCCGGCACCAGGGCCAGGGCAACGGTGAGTCCTGACAGGATGTCGCTCCTGGCGGTAGCGACTTTATTGGCGTGTAGCTCAAACATAAACAGTTCTCTGGCAATATCGTCTCCCTGGCCCATAAATCGGGGGGCGAAGGAGCAGTAGGGCTTGGCCGATCGGCTGCTTTGTAGGCGCAATAGCCGCTGTTATGGTGTGAGCAATCGGGGAAGGCCGGAAGTGTAGAGGACTACCCTTCATGTCACAATGCAGATAAGACTTTGATTCTGGTACAAATTACGCTTGCGCGGCCTGCGCCTCACCGGCTTCGCCGCTAACGGGACTGACCGACTCGATATACTCGCGATAGCGCAGCTCAGCCGAATCACCAAACAACAGGTTACAAGCCTCTCGCAGTCCGGGTGATGCCAGAATCTCCTCTGACCGCACCACCAGCTCAATCTTGGAACGACGGCGCATGAAATCCTCCAGTTTGACGATCATTTCCCTGCGGGCCGCCAGCTCAATCTCGCAGCGAGTGTACTCTGCAGCGCGTATCAATAACTCGGCCTCACGCTTGTCCTCGCGGATTGCCTCAAGCAACTCAAAAGCCGATGCCCCATAACGTCGCCAGAAACGCTCAGACAGAGGTTCTGGCGAGGTGGGGTCGGTCAGAGTATCGAGTTTCATCCGTCGCGCCTGCAACATGAATTCATCGCGCAGCTCCAGCGGTGGCTCACCGTACCAGCGGCCGCGAGGCTCAGGAACGTCTACGCCCAGACTTTGTACCAGCTCTACAACCTCGTTGCCTACATTCAGGCAGTCTGTAAGCTTGCCCCCAAAAATACTCAGGTGAGAGCGCTCGCGGTCTACTTCGATTTCATGCTTACGAGATAGCTGCACCCAATCGGCCTCCCCACCCTCACCCTGAATTGCCAGAGGCCGCACGCCAACGCGCTCGGCAATGATGTCAGCCGACGTCAGAGGTTTGTCCAGATCCAGGAGCGCGTTGACATTGCTCAGTATAAACTCACGATCTTCCTCAGTGACCTCTACCTCGGGCGCGTCAACCTGCGTATCGGTGGTACCAATACAGGTCTTAGGGCCCATGGGAATAAGGAAAAAGAGTCGGCCGTCACTGGCAAAGAACGTCAGCACCCTGCGGTTGTCGGTAATCTGGTCCACGATCAGGTGCACACCCTTGGAGAACAAGTGTCGGTGAGAGGTCACAATACCCGTTTGCCGATTGCGCTGGTCTACCCAGGGGCCACAGGCATTAATCACAACGCGGGAACGTATGTTGAACTGATCGCCAGTCACTTCATCTCGTGCAGTTGTCGTCCACTGCTGCCCATCAAACTGTGCTTGCTGTGAACTCACATAGTTGGCGGCAATACAGCCGTAGTTGAGGCTCTGCCTGATAAAGCTAAAAACAAAGCGCGCGTCATTGTCATAGAGGTAGCAATCGGAGTATTCCAGGCCGCCTGCCGCCTTACTGGTGTTGATCTCGGGCTCAGCCTGCTCGATCGTGGCCGCACTGAGGTAACGCGGAGCGCGGGTTTTGCAACGGCCCATCAGCCAGTACAGCACGCTGCCAAGGAAGACAAAGAAAGACCAGAAGCGAAAGCCGCGCTGAATGGTGGTGAAAAAGCGGATCTCCTTTACGGTTGACGGATAGGCGCGCATCAACTCATTGCGTGACTTGCACAGCTTGTTAACCAGCAGGTATTCATGGCTCTCGAGGTACTTGATGCC
>CALINF010000332.1 GCA_938045215.1 uncultured Halieaceae bacterium
GCCAAGAGTTTTCATACACGAATTGCTCAGGCCAACGCCCATGTTGCCCTGCAGGTTGTCCGGCAGCACGTCTGCCAACGCCCGGCGATACTGTCTGCTGCGCTCACTATCACCACCAAGCGTTATCAAGTTGGTGACAGTCTGTTTGAAGTCGCTTTGGTAACCGTCTGACAGGATAAGGAACACGGGGTTCTTTATCTCGGGTCGGGTATTGAATGCGTACCAGGATACGTACCAATCCCAGGGATTGCGCACCATACCGATGACCGGCAAGGCAGACAGACTGACTGGCAGTAGTGAAATCGGGTAGTGATAGCCCACTTCCTGGGTACCAGGCACGCGTGACAACAGGATTTGGCTGAGCGTCTGCCCACCGGTCTTGTGCATGTGAATGTAGACGAATTTGTCGGCGACGATCATCGGTCCAGTCCAGGTTTACCAGCCGTGTTGTGGCAGGCAACGAATTGTAGCTTTTTTGTACCCACGAATGTAGCTACTGCGACAGAATGTCGGGTCCTGCCAGGGCGGTCGTCACACGCTCTTTTAACTCTGGTAGCAATTTGGATTCAAACCATGGGTTGCGGCGCAGCCAGAAGTTGTTCCGGGGGCTCGGGTGAGGTAGAGGCATGATTGAGCGATCGAGCTTTCGCCAATCCTTGACGGTGTCGGTAAGGGTGCGACCTGGCTGTGGGAGATGCCAGGCCTGTGCATATTGACCTATCACGAGAGTGAGCTGTAGGTTGGGTAGTCTTTCCAGTAAGGCCTGGCGCCAGGTCTGCGCGCACAGTTGAGGTGGTGGCAGGTCGCCTGATCGACCCCTGCCCGGGTAGCAGAATGCCATAGGGATGATGGCAAACAGCGAGGTGTCGTAGAACTGCTGGGAATTCACCCCCAGCCAGTCTCGTAGTCGTTTGCCGCTCGGGTCATCAAACGGCACGCCGGACTCGTGTACGCGTGAACCCGGTGCTTGCCCTGCGATAAGAATTCTTGCGCCGGAGGCAGCCTGAACAACCGGTCGTGGACCGAGCGGCAGGATATCCTGGCATAGATCACAATGCCGTATCCGCAACAGCACGTCGTCCAGAGAGTCTGTTTCGCTCGGGGCTGGTGTCATTTGGTCACCCTGATTGATTGGCATATATCTTCGTATGCCGGGAATATGATCAAGCCTAGTCGAAAACCTGCGCCTGCACGATACCCTGCTTTTGGCTAGCCTTAAGCTGCCGAGTTCCCTAAACTGCCGCCATGTTTACTTTGCTCTTGAATGCTCGGATCTATGCGCCGCAACCGTTGGGTATGCAATGTGTACTCACTTGCGCAGGCACCATTGTTTATATCGGTGATCAGCCTCCTGCGCTCGATCCCGCTTTGACGGTAGAGACGGTCGATATGCAGGGTCTATTGCTGTTGCCGGGACTGATCGATGGTCATACCCATATCACCGGCGGTGGCGGTGAGTCCGGTCCATCCAGTCGTGTGCCTGCCCCCTTCCTTGGCCAGTTCACGCGCGCGGGTGTCACCTCGGTTATCGGTGTGCTGGGTACTGACGATTTGACCCGCAATACCCAAACACTGGTCACCCAGGCCTACGGATTGCGTGAACAGGGGCTATCTGCATGGTGTTTTACCGGCGGCTATCACTTGCCGCTTACAACCCTCACGGGCAGTGCCCGCTCGGATATCGTTAATCTCGATCCAGTTATTGGTATCGGGGAAGTGGCCATTAGCGATCATCGCTCCAGCCAGCCCACGCTGGAAGAGATTTTGCGCCTGGCGAGTGAGGCCCAGGTCGCTGGCCTGATGACAGGCAAGGCTGGCGTGCTGCACCTCCATCTTGGGGACGGCAAACGAGGCCTGGACCTGGTCCGCCGTTCGCTCGAAGACAGTGAGTTGCCAGCACGCGTGTTTCATCCTACCCACGTCAATCGCAACAAGCCTTTGTTCGAGGAGTCCTGCAAGTTGGTCGCAGAGCAGGGTTGTTACGTAGACCTCACCGCGTATGAGATGGCACAGGATGACCCCGGTTGGAGTGCCGCTGAAGCGATGTTGCGCTATCATGCTGCAGGTCTACCTGAAACTCATCTCACCATGAGCTCGGACGGCGGTGGTTGCCTGCCCTGCTTTAATGCCCAGGGCGAGGTTGAGCGTCTGGACGTTGGAAGCTCGCAAACGCTGCTGGAGACTCTACACTGTGTACAGGCTGAAGGTTTGTCTCTGGAGCAGGCGCTACCGGCGTGCACCAGCAATGTTGCCAGACTGATGCGTTTGCACAGCAAGGGCAGAATTGCTCCGGGTCTGGATGCAGATATGATCGCCGTGGATGACAACTTGCAGGTGCACCATGTAATGGCGCGCGGCAGGTGGCATGTAAGGGACGGCCGGCAGGTAGTCCTGGGTAGTTATGAAACCGAATCCAGCCCTGGCTAGAGCCCGGGGCAAGCAAGACAGTACAGGAACAACAACATGTGTCCATCCCCCGTTAAACCCGGTGGTCGCCGCGGCTACCTGATGCCTATTGGCGGAGCTGAAGACAAGGGCAACGACCCCCGGATACTGGGTCGTTTCCTGGAAATCTGTGGTGGTGAGAAAGCGCGAATCGTCGTTATCCCTACAGCATCCAGACTGCCCGATACCGGCACGATGTACAGCGATCTGTTTATGGATCTGGGCGCCGAGAAAGCGCTATTTACCGACATCAACGAGCGCAGTGATTGCGATGACGAGTTACTGCTGGAGGAAATGGACGCCGCTACCGGTATTTTTGTCACAGGCGGTAACCAATTGCGCCTGTCTGGCATTCTGGGAGGTACACCCGTGGGGCAGCGCTTGCGCAGGTTGAACGCTGAGGGCATACCTATTGCGGGTACGTCTGCGGGCGCGGCGATGATGTCTCAGCACATGATTGTGGGTGGTGCTTCTGGCAACTCACCGCGTGAAGATGGCGTTAATCTCGCTCCCGGCATCGGGCTTATCAATACCGCGATCATCGACCAGCATTTCAGTCAGCGTGATCGTCTGGGCCGCCTGCTTACGGCGCTGTCGTACAACCCGTTCCTTATCGGCGTTGGCGTCGACGAAGATACCGCCTTCCTGATTGATGAAAACAGCAAAGGCGAAGTCGTTGGCAACGGCGTGGTGACTATCCTGGATGCCAGTGATCTATCGCACTCATCACGTTCAAGCGCCTCTTCCGGCGCTCCACTCAGCCTTGTCGATATGCGTTTGCACGTATTGGCCGAAGGCTGCCTCTTCGACATGCAATCACGGGAAGTTACCCTGTGCTAGAAAGGAACCGCGCATGAAAGTTCTCTCCACAAATGTTTATGTGGGCCCCAATACCTGGGCCAGCTTCCCCCTCATCAAGCACGTACTGGATCTTGGCATACTTGAGGAGTGGCCGTCGGCGCGCTTGGGTGACGCTTTTATCAACCCTTTGATAGAGGCACTGCCTGGCCTGGCGGAGCACGGTTGCTCCTATCGGGAGGCGGGCGGCTTCGTGCGGCGGTTGCGCGAGGACGAGGGCACCTGGATGGGGCACATCATGGAGCATGTGGCGCTGGAAATTCAGTGTATGGCCGGTTCAGAGGTTACCTTCGGTCGTACCCGCTCCAATGGCGAGCCCGGTCAGTACAATATGGTGTATGCCTACAGGCAGCGCGATGTTGGCTTGGAAGCCGGCGAGCTGGCGCGCAAGCTGCTGCTGCATCTGCTGCCTGCTGAACTGCAGGATCAGATTGACTACGATGTTGAAGCCGATTTCGATTTTCAGGACGAATTGAAAGATTTCGTTCTGCGTGCTCAAAAGAGGGAGTTCGGCCCCTCGACCGGCTCTCTGGTCAAGGCGGCGCAGGAGCGTGGCATTCCCTGGCTTCGACTGAACCAATACAGCCTTGTGCAGTTTGGTCATGGTATTCATCAACAGCGTATTCAAGCCACTATCACCAGCGAAACCCGTCATATTGCTGTTGAGATAGCCTGCGATAAGGAAGACACACACAAGCTACTCAATGACCTTGGACTGCCGGTACCGCAGCAGCGCATGATCTATTCTGCGCGGCGCGCTGTCGCTGCAGCAGAGCGCATCGGCTATCCGGTTGTGTTAAAGCCACTCAACGCCAATCACGGCCGGGGCGTATCGATAAACCTCACGACGTCTGAACAGGTGATCACTGCTTTCGATCAGGCGCTTGAGCACGGTACTGGCCGCGCGGTACTGGTTGAGAGTTTTATTGAAGGTTTTGACCATCGCATGTTGGTAGTGGGTAAGGAACTCGTGGCCGTGGCCAAGCGTGTGCCTGGACATGTTTTAGGTGATGGTAAGCGCACCATTGAAGAATTGATCGATATCGTGAACGAGGATCCACGACGCGGTATTGGCCACGAGAAAGTGCTGACCCGCCTGGAGCTGGATAAGCAGGCCAATCGCTTGCTCAGCGAAGCGGGCAAGGATCCGCAGACCGTGCTCAATGAAGGTGAAATTTTCTACCTGCGCTCTACGGCGAACCTGTCGACAGGTGGTACGGCGATCGATATGACTGATGTGGTACACCCTGACAATCGTGAGATGGCGATTCGGGCTGTGCGCGCTGTTGGCCTGGATGTAGGTGGAGTGGATTTCCTCACCGCAGATATTACCCGTTCCTACAAGGAGATTGGTGGCGCGATTGTTGAGGTCAACGCAGCTCCCGGTTTCCGTATGCATGTGGCACCCAGTGAGGGTGAACCCCGCGATGTGGCGGGCAAAGTGATGGACATGCTGTTTGGGCCGGGAGAGACGGGGCGCATTCCTATAGCCGCCATCACAGGAACCAACGGCAAGACCACGACCTCGCGGATGCTCAGCCATATCCTCAAAGACTGCGGCCACACGGTAGGGCTAACCTCTACCGACGGTATCCAGATAGACGGCAAGATTTCGGTCAAGGGCGATATGACAGGCCCCACCTCGGCGCAGATCGTGTTGCGAGATCCCTCCGTGGATTTCGCTGTCATGGAGACCGCGCGCGGCGGCATCTTGCGTGCGGGACTGGGTTATCAGGAAAGTAATGTCGCAGCATGCCTGAATATAGAATCGGATCATCTGGGCCTAAAGGGTGTCGACACGCTTGAGCAGCTGGCTGAAATCAAGCGAGTTGTCGTAGAGACGGCTACCGATGTGGCGGTTCTCAATGCCGACGATATCAACTGCCTGAAAATGGCCGACTACTGTGACGCTCAGCGCATCTGTTATGTCACGATGAACTCCGACAATGCACTGGTGCGCGAGCATATACGCGCCGGCGGCATGGCCTGCGTACTGGAACGCGGCATCAACGGCGACATGATTACTTTTTATGACAACGGCTCGCATATGCCATTGCTCTGGTCACACTTGATACCGGCCACGATGGAAGGCAAGGCCATGCACAACGTGCAAAATGCCATGTTTGCAGCGTCCATGGCCTATGCCCTGAACAAGGAGTTCGAACAGATACGCCACGGGCTGCGCACCTTTGATACCAGTTTCTTTCAGGCGCCTGGCCGCATGAATGTCTACAACGAGCATCCGTTCAAGGTCATTCTTGATTATGCTCACAACCCTGCGGCGTTTCGGGTTGTGTCCGATACGGTCGACCGTATGGACGTCAACGGGCGTCGTATCGGTGTGATATCCATGCCGGGTGATCGTCGTGACGAGGACATTCAGGAATCAGCGCGTATGGTGGCGGGCCACTTCGATCAGTATATCTGCAAGGCAGATGACAATCGCCGTGGCCGTGGTGCGGATGAAGTGCCGCAACTGCTGCGCGCGGAGCTCTTGGCTCAGGGTGTGAGTGACGAGAACATCCGCGTGATCCCCAGCGAAGAAGAGGCAGTCGATGCTGCACTGCAGGCAGGTGGAGAGGGCGATCTGTTGGTGGTCTTCGGTGACAATATTACCCGCTGCTGGAAGCAGATCATCTACTTTGGCGGCGAACGCAACAGCGAAGAAGACATTCCCGATATCAAGGAAGAAAACCTTGGTGATAGCGACCTGGGTGTGTTCCTCGCTGACGGGCAACAGTTGATCAGCGATGAGCGCGGGGTGCGTCTGGCTCGTGATGAAGAAGGGGACGACTGAGTCTCATGAGTATGGGCAGAAGGCCGACTGTCGAAGAACTGGAAGATGCACTGGCGATTCCCTTTCCAGCAAGTGACAAGTTGTATCTCGAGGACAGCCGTCGCCTGACCGGGCCGGGCCTCTTGTGGGACAAACCCGGTGCAATCGCCGAAGTCGTAGCAATCAACTTCGATCTCGAGAAGGTGGCATCCAGCTGGCGAAACTGGGCGCGGCTGCTACTCGATGCTGTCGGCTGGCAGGGCGAAAGCTGTATTTCACGACCTCACGAAGATGGGTTGAATCTCGCGATTTCAGCGCCAATCGATCAACTGTATTCGGCCATTTTTGTTGTCCAGGCCAGCTGGCACTACACAGTGTGTGAATTGCTGAATCAAGAAGCGATACCCCAAGCTCGCATGGTTGAGGACCTGCGCGAAGTAATGATCAGCGAGGCGAACCCGCCGTTGATCACCTTGCAGCAGGCCGCGGCTGAGCACGCAGTGGATTTCTTGTCCGACGATGACAACGTATCGATTGGCCACGGTTGTGGTTCGCAGACCTGGGACGTATTGAAACTGCCGGCGCCGGAGGCCGTGCCGTGGGACTCACTCCATAATATTCCGGTTGCCATGATTACCGGCACCAACGGCAAATCCACCTGTGTTCGCCTGGCATCGGCTGTGGCGGCGGCAGATGACAGAGTTGCCGGTGTTACCTCTACCGACTTTGTGCGGGTGGGAAACGATATCCTCGATGAGGGTGACTACTCAGGGCCAGGCGGTGCGCGCATGTTGTTGCGCGATCGTCGTACTGAGATAGCTTTTCTGGAAGTGGCTCGCGGGGGTATTTTGCGGCGCGGTCTTGCCCTCAAGCAGGCGCAGGCGGCATTGGTAACCAATGTGGCAGCTGATCATCTTGGTCAATACGGTATCAACACCGTGCCGGCGCTGATCGAGGCAAAGTTCTCCGTGTTTCGAACACTCGCGCCAGGTGGCATTTTAGTGCTCAACGCAGATGATGAAGGACTTGTTGCTCATGCCCACGCGCTGGCCGATGAAGTTGCACGTGAAGGTAAGCTGTTGTGCTGGTTCAGCCTGCATGAAGACAATGCCTGCATCGTGAATGCACTGGCTAGCGGCAGTCCATGCGGTTGGTTACACCAGGATATATTGTGGTTCTACGACGGTGCGAACACCCGCTCCCTGATGCCGGTTGCGGACATACCAATCGCTATGGGTGGCGCGGCCCGTTATAACATAAGCAATGCCCTGGCAGTCATGTGTCTGTCGTATGCGATGGGCCTGCCCTATGAGGCTATTCGCCAGGGTCTGGCGTCATTTTCCAGCAACACCCAGGACAACCCGGGCCGCTGCAATGAATTTGCAGTAGCCGGTGCGAGGGTGTTCGTTGATTTTGCCCACAACCCCCACAGTATTGAGGCGGTGGCAGATGCCATGCGTTCTATACCGGCAAAACGGCGCTTGTTGATGCTGGGCCATGCGGGTGATCGTAGTGACAAGGATATTGGCGACCTGACGCTGGGCGCCATGCCGTTGTCGCCCGATCAGGTAGTCATTGTTGAGTTGCCCGACTATCTGCGTGGACGCGAGTCAGGCGAGGTGAGTGAGGTGATCCGCAATACGTGCCTTGAATCTGGTCTGCGTGAAGCCCAACTGACTCTCTGCGCGGACCCTCTGGAAGGTGCGGCTGCGGCGCTGGATTGGCTTGAAGAGGGTGACCTTGCGTTGTTGCTGGTTTTGTCTGACCGCTCCGCGGTCATCGACCTTATCCAGTCCCGGCAGTCGCAACAGTAAGCGGCTACCTGTCCGCAGGCGATCTTCAGCTCATCCGTCAATGGGGTGACTGCGTGGTGGCAAGAGCGAGTTCACGTCCATAGTGCGTCGTTGATTCGCGGACCCACTTGCTCAGGATCCACTTCTCTCCACTCTCCACCGGCTGACCTTCATGCAGTGAGCAGGCAAGTGCATTGCCATGTTCATCGGTATTGTTAAAGCGCAGTAACTCACCCGGTTGCGGCTTGGCGGTTACACCTAATTTCGGAAAGTGGGTTGCGCCGCCGCTAAAACTCGGATCGCCCAGCGTGAGTAGTACTGTTAGTGTACGTTCGCCGCCTTCTGCAAGTCCTTGTGCGGAATGCGCCAACTCGTCACCGAGGCAATCATAATGCGCCTTATAGTGTTGCCCAGGCTGATAGTGCAGCAGGCTCAGCACCTCACCTTTGTCGACGTGAAAGCCGGCTGCCTGTGCAAGCCGCTGCTCGACCAGTTTGCCAGCCCAACCCAGTTGCTCTGGCAGCCACTGCGCGCTCTGGTTGCGACGTACGGGGTGTATAACCGGCTGCCCCGAGCCGGGGTCAATCACAGCAGAGGGCTGTAACGCACGCCCGAGGTGCGAGCAGATAAAATGCAGCAGCCCTTTGGGTGCAAATGGCGAAGACTGCTCCAGTGTTAGCCCGTCCTGGCTAACAAGGGCGTGCCACTTTGGTGGCTGCCAACTGTAGGGGTCGTCACTGGCAGTGTCCGCTCTGGCGTTCTTATGGGTGCTGTCCAACAAATGTGTTGCCCAGTCCCGGTACAGCGCATCGACAAAGCTTGCCTCGGGATGGCCTTCTTCACTGCATTGTTGCAACAGTTCACGCCAGTCGGCATCGGTTTTCCAGCCGTGGAAGCACGACAGTTCCGCTTCGAGAAACCGGGCGTTTAGCGCTTGTCCTGCATCCCGCTTGCTCTGCAGCAGCTCATTGACGGCGTGTTGTTCATCCTCAGCCAGCCAGTGTTGAAGCAATAGGCGCTCGGCGACAGGGTTGCCCCTGGCTGCTTCGGTGCGCAGTTGTGCAATATGGGAGCTGTCCATCAGAAGATCTCTGTCGGTTAGTTTAAAGCACGATGGTACTGTGACAGGTGCAGACGACCTATTCCAGACTCATCATCATGAAACCCGTGATTGCTGCGTTATTGCCTGTCAGCGTAGGAACAACGTTCGCTTTGATCTCTCCCAGCAGCCTGAGGTAGCCTCGATAGAATTCCCAGGAGGGCGTGGGCGCATAGTTAAGATCGGTTGCGTCGAGGAACTTGATTATGCCTTTGGCGGTGGTGGGTTTTACAAATGCTTCTTTGGTCGGTGCAAAGTAGAACGGCACGGCCGAAATAACAGACCACCGGGCAAGCTTCTGGTGTGCCAGCATGCCCAGTATTTCTTCGAATCCCTGGCGCTTCTGCCGGCCGTACAATCGCTTCTCCACAGAGGCGGCCAATGCCTGCTTTTCATGAGAGTTTAGTGCTGCTACAAAGTCCCGGAACTTTGGTTTCTCGAATCGTGAGACCATGGACGACCGGCTTATCACTTTCACCAGAGCCTCGCAGATTAACTCGGGTCGATTGAAATTGGGGCGCGAAAAACTCTCGCGGGTAAAGGCGGAAAGCTTGTCGATGTCGTGGCGCTTGCGGATGGTGTCCAGTTCAGGATCAGCGAAGCCGCCCGGGTAGCGTTGCAGAAAACTGGCTTCAGCCTGACGAAGATGTGCGAGATTCATAGTCTGTTACCAGCGCAATGTCGTTAGTGGAATTGGCGTATCGACGCGTTACTGACCATAATCGAATGATTCCTGCCGGACAATAGGCAGCATCAGCGATAAATAATGAGGATGATAAAAATGGCCGTTGATAATTTTCCAGTAGAAGCAGGGCATATACTGATGTTTGCCAGAGCAGTTGGCGATGACAACCCGGTCTATCGCGATGCAGAGTACGCCAGCGGTACGGAAGTGGGCGCAGTGGTAGCGCCACCGACATTTATGCAGGCCAGCGCCCAGTTTGACCCCGACTATTTTCTCCGACCTAAACCGGGTAAACCCTGGTTTGGATCTGGTCGTGAATCCACAGGCATTAAAGCCGGTGATCCTGCGGGCTCGACTCCATCAGAGGGCGGGGACAACAAAGCGGTGCTTCACGCCGAGCAGCATTTTGAGTATCACCGGCATCCTCGGGCCGGCGATGTACTTACCGCCACAACACTACCAGGCAAGCGTTGGGTAAAAGAGGGCAAACGGTCGGGCAAGCTGACATTCACCGAATCGATAACGCAGTACCACAATCAGGACGGTGAGTTGATGGTTACCGCTAAGGGTGTGGGCGTTGTCACCGAGCGGCCGGTGGATCAATAGGAGTTCAGGTTATGGCGTTGCAAGGCAAAGAGTTAACAATAGGACAGGTTCATTCGGCGCAGGTCGTGCAGGATTTGAAGCGAACACAGATTGTGCAGTATGCGGGGGCATCCGGCGATTACAATCCGATTCATACGGATGAACCCTATGCGCGCGATATTGCGGGCTATCCAACGGTTTTTGCCCACGGCATGCTGACGATGGGTATGACCGGCGCAATGCTCACAGACTATGTGGGCGATGGGCGGTTGACCAAGTTCGGTGTGCGTTTTACCAGCCAGGTCTGGCCCGGGGATGATCTGAAGGCCTCCGCTATTTTCGAAGGGCTGGAGGAGAGCGTCGATGGAACACTGGCAAATTTTGCAGTCGAGACAGTCAATCAAGACGGTGCTGTGGTGCTCAAAGGCTATGCTCAGGCGAGAGTTGACTAGATAACGTCGCAGTCATTACCACCCGATAGCAGGAGCACAGCATGAGTAATTCCGGACCAGTAGAGTTGATAGGTGCTACCGCATCACCCTATACACGCAAAATGCTGGCGTTGTTGCGCTATCGTCGAATTCCCTATGCGATCACCTGGGGTGATCCCTCTACCATTCTGGCCGAGCGAGGTATCGAGTCGCCTCGCATACCTTTCCTGCCAACCTTCCTGTTTGCCAATGCATCAGGGGAGCTGGAGGCGGTGTGCGATTCAACGCCGATCACGCATCGGCTGGAGAAGTCCGTTGCCGGTCGCCTGGCTATCCCCTCTGATCCGGCACTCGCCTTTATCAATTATCTGCTGGAGGATTTTGGTGACGAGTGGTGCACCAAATACATGTTTCACTATCGTTGGCACTTTGCGCCCGATGCCGACAATGCCGGCACTTTGCTACCGCTGGCCGCTAATCTAACGGTGCCGCCGCAGACTCATCAGCAATTGAAGGCGCACTTTACCGAGCGACAGGTCGGGCGACTGGGGTTTGTTGGTTCGAATGATCAAACCGCGCCAATCATCGATGCCAGCTACCGGCGGTTGCTGAACCAGCTGGAAGCTCACTTTGAGCGAGAGCCTTTCCTGCTGGGAGCCCGACCGGGCTCTGCAGACTTTGCGCTGTTTGGGCAGCTAACCCAGCTGGTGGGTTTTGACCCTACCCCCAGAGCCATTGCTCATCAGTTATCGCCACGCACCGTAGCCTGGGTAGGTGTCACAGATGACCTCAGTGGACTTGAGCCTGTAGACGGCGACTGGCGCTCGGTCGATTCGTTGCCGGACACCCTGCGCAGTATCCTTGGCGAGGTTGGCAGAACCTATGTGCCCGCGCTGCTGGCCAATGCGGCGGCCATTGAGGGAGGGCAGAAACAGTGGAGTGCCACCATAGATGGCGCGCTGTGGAGTCAGAATACGTTTCCCTACCAGGGCAAGTGCCTGGCATGGATTCGGCAGGAGTACGCGGGGCTTGATGATGCAAGTCGTTCGTGTGTGGATGGCCTCCTTGCCGGAACCGGCTGCGAGATGCTGTTGGCCTGAATGCCGGCACATCTTTGTGCCACCGACGCTGCGATAGCAGTAGTTTTCTCTGTATGATCGCAGCATGACTTCCCGCTCGCTCTCTCAAGCTGAATTACTGCTGCTGACACTGGCCGGTGCAGTTGTCACGGCCAACGCCTATTACATCCATCCAATCATCGCGCGGGTTGCCGAGGACTTTGGTGTCAGCGCTTCCACTATTGGTCTGGTGCCAGCCCTGAATCAGGTCGCGCTGTCACTGGGTATCTTCCTGTTGCTGCCGCTGGGTGACAGGGTCAACAATCGGCGTTTAGTGCTTATTTTTGTGGTTGCCCAGTTTCTGGCGCTGGTGCTGATGGCGTTGTCTGGCCAGTTCATCATTTTCCTGATTGGCTCTACCATACTTGGTTTTGTCACCATAGCGCCTTACTTGTTACCAGCCTACGTGTCAAAACGCGTCGATCCGGCTCATCTTGGCCATGTAACAGCGACGCTTACAACGGGCGTGATTCTGGGAATTCTACTGGCGCGAGCCGGCGCTGGAATGATTGGAGAGTATCTGGGCTGGCGTACGGTTTATTATATCGCGGCCGGGTTAATGCTGGTTATTGCTCTGGTCATACCGCTGATAATGGATGCGGAAGAGCCTGAACCGGTCAGGCAGGATCAGATGAGTTACTTCGCTTTACTGGCATCTATGGGGCCGATGCTGAGGGTCTATCCGCAGATTCTCCTGTCCGGTTCTATTCAGGCGTTGAATTTTGGCATCTTTCTCACGGTCTGGCTGGGTCTGGGCTTACATCTCACCAGCGCCGAGATGGGTTACGGCGTGGATGTTGTAGGCTATCTTGCGATTTTTTCGATTATCAACCTGGTGACCACACCGCGGATGGGAAGGCTGGCAGACACTCTGGGCCCAAGACGCGCGCGGTTCTATCTCGCGGCGATTCAATTTCTGGGTGTCTGTCTGTTCTACTTCTTTGGGCATAGCCTTTGGCTGTTAATGATACCCATTGTCATCACTAATCTCGTGGGCCCTATCATCGACGTATCGGGTCGAATGACGTTTTTGAATCAAGCGCCCGCCATACGAACCAGGCTCATGACAGTGTATATCGTGCTCATGTTTTTGGGTGGCGGGCTCTGCAGCTGGGCCGGGACTGCCGCCTACGAATGGGGCGGGTGGGGTGCCACGGCCGTGCTGTCGATGGTGCTGTCAACATTGGTAGTGGCGCTGTCATTTATCAGCTTTCGGTGGGGCCAGCGCTCAGTAGCGAGTTGAGCGCACTTTTTCGCCGGATTTTTCTCATAAGATCACTGCCAAAAGTGAATATACCGCCGATAGAATTATGTGTTAGCGCAGCGCTATCTCGTGGAATAGTCTGGTATCGTCTCAGTGTAACTATGACTGTAATTACGAGTTCTGACCGGAGGATATAGACGCAGATGTTGGCACCTCGAACCGCTTTTATCCGCTTTACTACCCCTATCGCAATGTTACTGCTGATTCTTCTGGCTGCCAGGAGCGGCGCTGTCGTTGCCGAGCAATCTGCCCAAATAAGCACCCAGAGCGCTGGGTATCGTGAGCTCATAGTGATATTTGAGGATTTTCTTGCGTTGCGCGATGGATCGGCAGATCCATCATCCGTTCTGGACAGGGATGCGCAAGGCAGGGTCATCGCGCCCGTCGCAAATTACGGTATCTCTGCAGTAGGCGAGCGCGAACGGCGCACGCGAGCCCTGCAAGAGCGGCTTGAGGCACTGGCTACCGATGAGTGGCCCCGTGATCAGCGGGTTGACTATCTGGCCGTGCGCTCACGGTTGGACCAGTATCAGTTCTTATTGCGCGTATCGCGGCCCTGGGCGCGTGATCCCGGTCTATACGTGGATCGTATGTGGGCGGTTACGTTTACGGAGCTGCCATTAGCAGGCGAGGCTCGCGAGGAGTTTCTGGCGCAGCTGCGTGCGATTCCGGTGTTGATTGGGCAAGCTAAGCTAGTGCTCGATGACGTGGCGGCAGACTATGCCGATCTGGCGCTGCATAATCTGAACAGGCCAGACGGGGTAGGGCACGGTCATCCGTATCGGGCAATCCCACCACAGGGTGTTATCGGCTGGTTCGAGGATCTGTTGACCCGCGCCGAGCAGGTCCAGCCTGAATTGGCATCTGAGATCCGCGCCACGATGGGCTCGGTGACCGGGTTTGAGACATGGATTACGCAACAGCGTCCGACCTGGACTGCTTCTGCAGGGGTCGGTAAAGAAGCACTGGACTGGTATTTGCGCCACGTAAAACTGATGCCCTGGTCCTCGGCGGAGCTGGTTGTATTGGGTGAGCGTGAGCTGGATCGGTTGTGGGCGGACTACGCTATGGAGCGACAGCGCAACCGCGACTTGCCGGAGTTGCTGCCCGCCGAAACGGCCGAAGACTACCAGCAGCGCATTGAAATGACTGACCGCAGGATACGCACATTTCTGGCCGATACAGACTTCATCACGGTGCCAGATGATGTTGGCGAGCTGGGTACCAATGTCCCGTGGATAGAGCGGCCGGGCGGGCGTAATTTTTGGGAAGAAGTGCAGTATCGCGATCCTTCGCCGGATCATCTGCATGCAGTGATTCCCGGACACCGCTTCGATATGGTGATGGCGGCCCGTGTGGAGCACCCGATACGCAGCAGGCTGCAAAGCGGCGCTCGTGTGGAGGGTTGGGCCACCTATCTCGAAGAGGCAGCTATGGGCGCAGGCCTGTTCGCTGAGCTGCCGCGGGTCAGAGAGCTGATTCAGGTGTTTGGAATCTTCCGGGCAGCCCGCGTACCGGCCGATGTCTGGCTGCAGACCAATCAAATGACAGTGGCCGAAGCTGTGGATTATTGGCTGGAACGTGTGCCGTACCTGGATGCGGATGTGGCGCGAGTAGATGCCGAGATCTACCTGCGCCGTCCTCCTGGATACGGCATAGGTTATACCGTGGGTGCGCTGCAGATGCAGCGCTTGCTGGCTGAGCGGAAGCGGCAACTTGGAGACGCGTTTGATTTGCGCGAGTTTCACGACGCCATCATGATGGCAGGACAGATTCCATTGTCGCTGCTGCGTTGGGAAATGACTGGTCAGGATGACGAAGTACAGCGGTTGTGGGTGCGTGAGCCTATGCCGGGGAAATGATACTTCCGACTGCTCTGGTTGCCCTGCGCGAGGTGGGCTAAGGTTAACAGGGTTGAGTGACGGTACAGCAAGGCTGATAGTGGGCGAGGCAAATTATGAGTGATACGGATGGTGGCGATCTGCCGCAGGGTTTGCAGCTAACGCCTATGGATGACGCGTTTCGCGAGAACCCTTACCACATACTGAAGCGAATTAGAGAAGAAGCCCCGACGCACAAAGACGAGGAGCTGGGACGCTTCTTGATTACTCGCCATGACGATGTGAAGAGCCTGCTGCATGATCGCGAGTTTTACACAGAACCCTCCAAGGCCAACCCTGGCACCTTCTCCAGGGAAATTCTGGCCCCTGCGATGATTGGCGATGAGAAACCCTCGATGCTTTTCATGGACGAACCCGGACACAGGCGGCTGCGCTCGCTGGTCAGTAAACCCTTTCAGCCCAAAAATGTTGAACGCTGGCGGTCTCATATTCGCGAGATCGTGGAAGCGACTCTGGATAAAATCAGCACTACCGAATTTGATCTTATAGAGCAATTTGCGGGACCTGTGCCTACCGTGGTTATTGCCGAAATGCTTGGCATCGATCCGACCTACCATGATCAATTCAAATCCTGGTCCGACCTGTCGGTACAGATCGGCTTTAACCCTTTTCCAACGCAGGCGCAGCAGGAGGAAGGGGACGCAGCGAATCAGGCTCTGAACCAGTTCTTTATTGATGAAATCGGCAGGCGCTCTCAAAACCTGGGTGATGATCTCATCAGCGATATGCTGCGAGCTGAAGTTGATGGTGAGAAACTCACCCAAGAAGAGATCGTTTCTCAGTGCCAGCTATTGCTGATCGCAGGTAATGTCACCACAACTGACCTGATTGGCAATGCAGTGAAGGCATTGCTGGATAACCCACTGCAGCTGGAAAAGCTGCGATTACAGCCTGAGCTGATTGCAAACGCAGTCGAAGAAGCCCTGAGATATGAGTCGCCGGTGTTAAATTCTGGCAGGATTCCCAATCGGGATATCCATGTCAGCGGCTGTCCTGTCGGTCACGGCGAGTCCCTGTCTGTGATACTGGCAGCGGCCAATCGTGATCCTGAGGTATACCCTGATCCTGACCTTTTTGATATTGAGCGAAAAGATACACATCATCAGTCGTTTGGTGGGGGGCGTCATCTTTGCCTTGGAGCGCATCTCGCGCGGGTTGAAGCACAGGAGGCCATCCTGGGGTTATTGGATCGCTTTCCTAGCCTTACCGCCAGTGAGAGAGGATTTGAATATCATGCCATTCCCAGCTTCAGGGGGTTCAGCGAGCTCTGGGTATCGGGAGTGAGCCGGGTGAAACAGTGATGCGGAGCCTTTGACATAGCCGCTAGCCCTTTTATTCAAGGCATTTTTTCACTCTCTGGGCCTTTGGAGAGACGTGCGCTGCAGTTTCTGGTTTATCATTGGCGCTTTGCACAATTGAGCAACTGACAAGACAGCCCGATGTCGAACACGCTAGAACAGGTAGAAATATTCCAGAACCTCTCTGATGAAGAGCTTGCAGCGCTGGCCGCTAACTGCGAGAGAAGGGTCGCCATGCCCGATGAATTGGTTATCGAGGAAGGTGAGCCAGCCAACTCCCTGTATATTATAGAGACGGGTAGTGTGAAAATCGTCTGTAGCGATCCCAGTGGCAACGAATATGTGATTAACACCCAGGGAGCCAATGAATACTTTGGCGAGCTGGCGCTGGTGGATGATATGGCCCGCTCTTCCTCTGTCGTTGCGCAGGAGGAGTGCAGCTTCCGTGTCATGCATAAGGACGACTTCAATAAAATTCTCGAGGACTTTCCCGACATTGTGCCCAGCTTGCTGCGCAATCTGACCCGCCGCGTACGCGGACTGACTGACGATATCAAGAACCTGGCATTACAGGATGTTTACAGCAGGGTGGCGCGGGTTTTGATGACGCTCTCTGAAGAGACCGGCGACGGCAGCTTGTACATCCCGGTGCTGCTCACCAAGCGGGATATTGCTGATCGTGTGGGTGCGTCCAGAGAAATGGTGTCGGGTATTTTGAAGAACCTGGTGATAGATGAGTACATCCGGTTTGAAGATGGGCACATCGTCATCAACACCCATCTGCCAGTGCACTACTGAGTTGCACGGTCACTCTCAGGTACTGTGACTTTACGAGTCGCTCGGTTCGCGCCAGAATAGTTCAGGCCGACAAAACTTTTCCAACAGGGCGATGGTATCGCTGGGTAATTTGTCCTTATAACGTCCTATCGCACTTTGATCGATACCACTGCTGCTGGTAAAAGAGGAGTTGCTGCGTGCCGGCTGCCCTCCCTGTGTGTACTCCAGTACCTGAGGGAGAAATTCGATACCCGCTAGTTCGCAGACTTTGCGCATCGGTGACTCCGTTGCGGTAACGAGGTCTTCAAATCGCACCTTCAGCGCGGGGCCACAATGTCGTTTGAACCCGTCGATTTCATCCAGATAGCGATTCTGGCGCTTACAGTAGCGCTGCAGGTCGAGGCTCGGATTGCGCGCCAGTTTGGAGTGCAGGTGGGCGCGAGGGTCGCGGATCAGGAATATTCCGGTAACGGAGTAACTGCGGGCAAGCATGCGGCCAACCCGTGACAGATCTGTATTGCTGGGCTGTAGTGCGCAAAAAATAACGCGCAGCCGGTTGTCATCAGGCACCTGCCCCAGCGCCTGCGCCATTGCTTCAACATGATTCTGTACCAGGCTATCGGTGCTCCAGCGCTGATGGTGCTCGCGTACGTAACGATAGTAGGTATTGAGATCAAGTGACTCCTCGGTACCGAATGCTTCTGTGCCCTGGCCGGCGTTAACTCGCTCCAGGTGCCCCTTTTTCTGTAGCTGCCAGTAAAAAGCTTCTATCTTGTTTGGAGAAGTGAGCATGCCGCGAAGGCGCAACCAGGGTTTGCGAGATAGGTGCCGGATGAAATAATCTTCATCGGGTGGTAACAGTAACTGCGGATGATCATCCAGTAAGCCGCGAAGCAGGTGATTACCTCCCCTGGGAGGAGCGCCGAGAATCAGCAGCGGTGGTTTGGCCATAGGCTTCATCTTCACTGAGGCCGCTTCAGTACATGTGTCTTTCTTTTTCGGAAACCAACGGCTGTCCTGTTAACAGCCGCTTCAGCTTTTTCTTGGCAACACGGACGGCACGATAATCCTCGAATACCACGATAAAGACTTTGCGATAACGATCCTCGGGGCAGTGTATCTTGCGCACGCCATGCCACGAGTTGCCCCGCCTGCCAAACAGCAGGCTGCGGTTGTCAGCAGTTGCAGCGGGAATCTCCTTCACAAAATCCTCAAATGCAGGCGCACTCTCAGGTGAAAACTTCCCTGAGTCGTCCAACACCACAGTTTCCCCACCCCAGCTTGGGTCCCAGTCATCCGGTGTATTGAGATAGAAAATTTGGGAGCCGATCTTGCCCTTGGAGTCGCAGTGCGGTGATACCTCGCCGCCATTAGGCGTGTAGTGCCAGTGAAAACGAAAGCGTACCTGGCGAACATTCAGCAGGCGGCAGACAAAGTCCCGGTAGCTTTTGCTACGCAGTTCCAGGATAAAGTCCTCCCAGGGCTTGGGTATTGACATGCCATCTTCATATTCGAGTACAAAGCGATCGTGACTGGCTTGGCCATGCTTACGCTGCTTGCCGAAGAAACCTTGAAAAGAGGAGATGTCTGGCATGCTGGCCAGCAGTTGCGCGTAGCGATCGGTTGATATGAAGTGCTGGGGGTTCGTCCAGGGGAAAGGTTCTTTCGAGCGAAACTCGACCGGATCGATGTCATTCATAACGCGTG
>CALINF010000333.1 GCA_938045215.1 uncultured Halieaceae bacterium
GCTTACTGGTAGATATGGCCAATTCTATTGTTAACCTCAACGAACAACTAGTTGGTTTGCAGAACAGGTCAGACTAAATCAGGTCAATGATGGCGTCTTGCCAGTCGATAGCGCATTGCACACATATAAAGCATTTATATGAAAGTTACTCTATGACAACCACGGATGAACGGAATGTCTGATTCTGTACAAATTGATAATGACGGCATCGAAGTGGTGTCACTTAAACAGTATACCGAGAAGGCCTACCTGGACTACTCCATGTACGTCATCCTGGATCGTGCACTACCGAACATAGGCGATGGCCTCAAGCCCGTGCAACGGCGCATTGTCTATGCGATGAGCGAGCTCGGTCTGAAAGCCAGTGCCAAGTTCAAGAAGTCGGCGCGTACCGTGGGAGACGTGATTGGTAAGTTTCATCCTCACGGTGATAGCGCTGCCTACGAGGCGATGGTTCTGATGGCACAGGACTTCAGTTATCGCTATCCGCTTGTTGATGGGCAGGGTAACTGGGGCTCACCGGATGATCCGAAGTCTTTCGCCGCCATGCGCTATACCGAATCACGCCTCACTGCCTATGCCGAGGTGCTGTTGGCTGAGCTGGGTCAGGGCACAGTCGACTGGGTGCCTAATTTTGACGGGACGCTCGACGAACCTTCGGTTCTGCCCGCGCAAGTACCCAATGTATTGCTCAACGGAACCACCGGTATTGCCGTGGGTATGGCGACAGATATTCCGCCACACAACCTCAGAGAAGTTGTCACCGCCGCAATAAAGCTGCTTGAAGCGCCTAAAACCTCACTTGCAGAGATCTGTGAACTGGTTCTGGCGCCGGATTTCCCGACTGAGGCAGAGATCATTACGCCCCGGCAAGAGATTGCCGCGATTTACGCCAGTGGTCGCGGTGGATTGCGCATGCGCGCAGTGTGGGAGAAAGAGTCGGGCGATATTGTGGTAAATGCACTGCCGTATCAGGTATCGGGCTCGCGCGTTCTTGAGCAGATAGCAGCGCAGATGCAGGCAAAGAAACTGCCAATGGTTGCCGACTTGCGTGACGAGTCTGATCACGAAAACCCCACTCGGCTGGTGATTGTGCCGCGCTCGAACCGAGTGGATCACGAGGCGTTGATGAGCCACCTGTTTGCGTCGACAGATCTGGAGCGAAGTTACCGGGTCAACCTAAATATGATCGGGATTGATGGTCGCCCTGCGGTCAAATCGCTAGACAAGATTCTCAAGGAGTGGCTCAAGTTTCGAACGGAAACGGTTCGCCGTCGACTGCAGTACCGTTTGGAGAAGGTGCTCAAGCGAATACACATACTGGCGGGTTATCTGGTTGCGTATCTCAATATTGACGAAGTTATTCATATCATCCGTACTGAAGATAAGCCAAAGCCGGCGCTGATGAAGCGCTTCAGCATTTCAGATGTGCAGGCAGAAGCAATCCTCGAACTTAAGCTTCGCAATCTTGCCAAGCTGGAGGAAATGAAGATCAAGGGCGAGCAGGATGAGCTCGAACAGGAGCGTGACCAGCTGGAGAAAACGCTGGGCAGCGATGCGCGCCTCAAGACATTGATCAAAAAAGAGTTGAAGGCTGTTGCCGAAGAATATGGCGATGATCGGCGCTCACCACTGGTGGAGCGTGAGGAGGCCAGGGCGTTCAGCGAGCTGGAGTTAATGAGCGCCGATCCCATCACAGTCGTTATGTCAGAAAAAGGCTGGATACGTGCTGCCAAAGGTCACGATATCGATCCTGAAACACTCAGCTACAAAGCGGGCGATGGCTTCAAAATGGCCGCCCATGGCAAGAGCAACCAGCCGGCGATTATCCTCGACTCTACCGGCAGGGCTTATACCGTTCCCTCGCATAATCTGCCTTCCGCGCGTGGCCAGGGAGAACCAGTGACAGGCAGAATCAATCCACCGTCCGGCGCTACCTTCGAGGGGTTGATGATGGGCGGACAGGATGACCTTTACCTGTTAGCAAGTGATGCTGGTTATGGATTCGTAGCAAAACTTGCTGATCTGCAAACCAAGAATCGTGCTGGCAAGGCCGCGCTGAAACTCCCCAAAGGGGGGCAGGTGATTCAGCCGGCACGAATTCATCAAACGGAAGCTTGCTGGGTGGCCGCTGTGTCAAACGAGGGCCGTCTGCTGCTGTTTCCGCTCGCGGACCTGCCGCAGCTTGCCCGCGGCAAGGGCAATAAGATCATCGGGGTTCCTGGCGCGCGGGTTGTGAGTCGCGAGGAGTTTGTCGTGGCCGTTCAGGTGCTTAGTGACAGCGATGCACTGGTGGTCCATGCGGGCAAGCGCCATCTCAAGCTAAAGTTCAACGAACTCGAGCACTATCAGGGAGAACGAGGCCGTCGTGGTAATAAGCTCCCTCGCGGGTTCCAGAAAGTCGATAGTATGACGGTGGAGAGAAAAGACTAGTGGGTCGTGGTCAGGCCGGCTCTTCCAGTCGGCGCAGGATGAGGCGCAGCTGGCGCTCGAGCAGGTCATCATAGGGCCCCTCGAAGCCCACGAGTTCGGCCAATCCTTCGCCGTGATCTGATGCACGCAAGTTCAATCGTCCGGCAACATCAACATCATTGCAAATGGCCTCACTGAGGCGAATCACCCCCACGGCGCCCGAGCCGCAAAGTTGCAGCTCATCCAATGTCGATTGCATATACAGGCCGGGATAGATATCTGCGCCGTCGCCCGCACCCAGCTCGCTGTAGCCGATCGCCATGCCCATGCCGAGGGTTAAACTCATCTGCTTTTCCAGGCCGTGACTAACGGTACTGATCAGCCAGGCGCAGGATGATGCGCGAAATGCCGCACTCCCTGCGCTGTTTTCTCCTGTGAAATAGACAACCAGACCAAACTGGCGAACCACGTGCAATTCGCCGCCGTAGAATCCTGCTGCGGCGTACACCACCTGGTGTAGCCTGTCGGTGTAACGGTGCAAACTGTGTTCGTCCAGTGTGTCCACATAATCTGCAAGGCTTGCCAGATGAAGATACAGCACGGCGGTAGACTGGTAGTTCTCTTCCTTCGGGCCGGCACTGCTGCGGGTGCGTAACAGATCCATCGGTAACGCTTCGATCCGGTTGGCGAGCAAGGTCAACTCATTCCCCGGTGCGCGTTCTGGTGGCGTATCTTCAAGGGAAATGGTGCGTGCAAGTTGTGCCACTTTCCGAGTGGTGCCTGCAGCCAGCTGCAGTGTAATGGCATAGACCGCCAGGCTGAGTAAAATCGCGAGCCCGGTCAGGCTTAGCAGGAATCGCGATCTTGCCGCTGCGGCAGCGTCGGTACTGATTGTTATGACGACTTCACCGGCGACGTCGTCTTCGATCAAGACGGGAGCATTGAAGTTTTGCAGGTTGCGGCCCAGTGCCGACCCGGCTTGCCCCAAAGCCCGTCCCTCCACGTCGAAAATAGCAACTTCCTCGGCAGAGGAGGTTTCCACAAAACGCTGCAATGATGCGGTTGCGTTGAGAAGGTCTCCGGTTTCCAGTGCGGTACTGATACGACGTGCGATCTGATTGGCGAGCGCGTTCCCGTATTCCGCTTGCTGTGACTCTTGCAGGTGCTGCCCTGAGATGCCAGCCAGTGTCACCAACGCGAGGCTCACGATCAGGCAAGATGCGGCGCACACCAGGGCGAGCTGTTGGCTGAGACTGGATTGTAAGAAGCGGTTCTTCACTCGATGGTTGGTAAAGACTATGGCGCCGGAGACGAAGCGAGCAGTATACCGATGCCAGCCTCGCTGTGTTAGCACTTGTTAATCTGGCGGGTCTCCGGTTTTCCCTCACCCAGAGCAACAGGTACACTAGCGCGCTTTACGGTAGTTAGGGCGAGCGCCTTGAGCGATATCCAACTGATAACATTTTCCGGAGGTGATCACCCGGGTCTCACCGCGGGGATAACGGCAATCCTGGCGGAGCACGATGTCAATGTGCTCGATATTGGACAGGCGGTTATCCATGCAACATTGTCGATCGGTATCCTGATTGAAGTTCCGGATGATGATCACAGAAGGCAGGTTGTAGACGCACTTACTGACTTTGGGCAAGACAATGGATTACGAGCCCGCTTCTCTGATGTATCGCCGCAAAGTTATGAAAGCTGGGTGAATGCACAGGGTCGTGCGCGGTTTATTGTTACCCTCCTGGCCAGAAAAATTACAGCCAGCCAGCTTGGCCTGGTTACGGCCGCTGTTCACCGTCACGGCTTGAACATTGACAGCATCAACCGGCTCTCTGGCCGTATTCCTTTGGGAGAGCTACCGCGTCTCAGTAAGGCCTGTGTGGAGTTCTCGCTGCGCGGCCCGCTGGCCGATGAGCCTGCTTTCAGAAAGGATCTAATGGAGACTGCCAGTCACCTGGAGGTTGATCTCGCCTTTCAACGCGACGATATGTATCGCAGGAATCGTCGCCTGGTTGCGTTTGATATGGATTCCACCCTGATAGAGGCGGAGGTAATCGACGAACTCGCAAAAGCGGCCGGTGTGGGCGAGCAGGTGAGTGCGATCACCGAGCGGGCAATGCGAGGCGAACTGGACTTTGCGTCGAGCTTTCGCGAGCGTCTGGCGCTGCTAGAGGGGCTGGAAGAAAAGTCGTTGGAGCATATTGCTGGCACTTTGAAAGTTTCAGAGGGTGCGGAACATCTGATCGACACGCTGAAATCTCTGGGTTACAAAACCGCAATTTTGTCGGGAGGCTTTACCTATTTTGCCAGGTTTCTGCAGCAGCGCCTGGGAATAGACTATGTCTACGCCAACGAGCTCGATATTGTTGATGGCAGGCTCACGGGCAATGTTGTGGGGGACATTGTGGATGGTGATCGCAAAGCGCTGCTTCTGAAAGAGCTGGCCGCGCGAGAAGGCTTGCAACTCGAGCAGGTGATTGCGGTGGGAGATGGAGCCAACGACCTGCCAATGCTCAGCGCGGCGGGCTTGGGAATAGCGTTTAGAGCCAAACCCGTAGTGCAACAGTTAGCCGAGCAGTCTATTTCCACCCTCGGGCTGGACGCTATATTGTATCTACTGGGTATTTCAGACCGATACCAGAGCTAGGCTCAGAGTTCTTTCCATATCGAGTCGAAGGTGGAAGAGGGCACTTTGGGTTCTGACTTGCGGCCGCTGGCAAGGTCGTCCAGTGGCCGGATGTATTTGAAGTCGAACTGGCAAAATGTGTTGCCGACCGCGATCTGGCGTATCAACTTGATGAGAAACTCTTCTTCTTCCTTGATAAGTTTTACAGTTTGACGTTCTCGGAAGCCGGATCTGGGGGTGATAAGTGTATGTGGATGTCCAACCAGCTTGATCTCCGGCAGCAACAAAACCCGCATCGGTTCGGAGTCTTCTCCTGACTTCAACTTGATGGTTGCGCCGTAGGGTGTTGCTCTGGGACTCAATAATTCCAGGCCCATTAGCGGCTTGGAATTTTCTATTTGGCTGACCCAGCGAATAACAGCAACTACCCAGGTCTGCTGGCCATCCTCACGGATACAGACAATGTCGCCGGTCTTTACGTTGCCAGGGAGTGTGCACGCCAATTCTATACAGTAGCCACCCGGGCTGGCGTTGACGGTAATAACCGGGTAAACCGGGTACTGTTGCTCGGGCGGAATGTCCTGCTTGGTATTCATGAGCTCGGCGAGAGTGGACTCGTCTACCGGTACAGCGACATCCGGTTGATCCTCATCGTCGCTGTGAGCTTCCTCCCGGTCCAGCACATCGTCTTCGCTACTCTTGTCCCATACATCTTTCTTTTCCGGGGTCGCCAGGAAGGGATTGGTCGCGACGCGATCTGCGACCGGAGCAAGGTAGTGTGCGCCGTGCAGTACCTGCTCCAGTGTCTGGTCTCCAGCCAGACGAAAATGGGTGCTGCTCAGGCCAATGCCCAGCCACAGCTTTGATCCGGATTGAACGCGATTGAAGTTGCGCTGGCTCATGCTGCCCAGAGAATCGATGAGGTGGTCGAGAATGTTCGATGAAATCGCGTTGTCGTTATCAAACCGTAAGCCGTTACGCCCCTCCTGCTTGTCGATCTGACGCAGCTGCTCCAGATGAGCAACCAATGGCTCGGTATCAATAAATCGGCATTGCGCACCGGCACCTGGTGGCGACAGTGCGCTGTACATTGGCGGTTGGTCGTTGTTCAGGTCGATGAGGAAAAGCCCCTTGCCTGTGGCGGGGTCTTGCAGCCTGATGAGCTCACTCCATTCCTGTAATCCTCGGTAAATACCTGCGATATCAGCCTGTCTTAGCTGGTTTGGTTTGCAGCAGCCAAGCAGTAGTGGCTGCAGATAGGCTGAAGTGACCGTGGTGCTTCCCGATATCTGGTCTACGACTGGCAAATGCGCCAATTGCTGCCTTTCCGCCATCGCAAACAGCTGGTGAAGCCGCAGCCAACTCTGTGCTGCCACAGGTTGGTAAAGCTGGTAGCTCTGCAGTATCGCCCTCCCGGCTAGATTGACAGCGCGCTGTAGCGCCTCACATGCCAGCCGGGCCGGATTTACATCACGAATAGTATCGCTGCGCTGTATGGTCGCAATGGCGACGATCGTATAAGCGGTACAGGCCTGCGAGTAGAGGTCTGACACCACCTCGGCCAGTTGCCGTGGCTCTTCGGGTAACACCAGTGGTTGGTTCAGGAAGCGCTTTGAAAGTGTCGACAGGGCGACAAGCAATCTGGGTCGCAGCGCTTCGAGGATATTGAAGCGGCTTTGAGGAGCTAACTCAACACGATTCAGCTCGCCTATTGCGGCTCGTAGCTCATTTACGACCTTACGGGTGTTGGCGACAGGCAGGTTAAGGGCCCAGTTGTGCGCAGCTTCTGTATTTAGCGCGAAATGACTAAAACTGGACAGATCCTGTGTTGGCAGGCGCAGTTTTATTGGCGACTGTTCTGTCATACCCCGGGTGCCTCGACGCTGTGGTTATGTTGTAGCTTTGTATGAGTCAGGCTATCTGCTAAGCATAGACCATCTGAGGATGATGTGGCCACAGCAAAATCGTGCACTCCCATCCGGCTGGCCACTGAGGTATCATTGCCGGCTGTTTGGAACAATGGAAATACCTCTAATGGCGAATTATTCCACTAGCGAATTTCGCTCCGGCGTGAAGGTGATGCTGGACGGCGAACCCTGCACTATCCTGGACAATGAATTTGTTAAACCGGGTAAGGGCCAGGCCTTTAACCGGGTCAAGTTGCGGAACCTTAACTCCGGTCGAGTGTGGGAGCGTACCTTCAAATCGGGCGAGACCCTCGAAGCTGCCGATGTCATGGATCGCACCATGGAATACCTGTATACCGATGGTGAGTTCTGGTACTTCATGGAGCCAGATACGTTTGAGCAGCACCAGGCCGATGCCAAGGCAGTGGGCGATGCTCACCTGTGGCTGAAAGAGCAGGACAAGAGTGAAGTAACGCTCTACAACGGCACGCCACTGTCTGTAGCGCCCCCCAATTTCGTGGAACTGGAAATTATCGAAACCGATCCCGGCTTGAAGGGTGATACGGCTCAAGGCGGCAGCAAGCCGGCAACACTAAGCACTGGTGCGGTAGTACGCGTTCCCCTGTTTCTCAGCCAGGGTGAAGTGATTCGTGTGGACACCCGCACCGGGGAGTATGTCAGCCGCGCCAGCAAGTCCTGACGCGCCCATTGTCGCCATGCCTGCGTGGCAACCTTCTGCGCCTCTCACCCAACTGCGCTCGCGCTCGGCACTACTGGCGCAGTTGCGGCAGTTTTTTGCGCAGCGCGAGGTGCTTGAGGTCGAGACTCCGCTACTGTGTAGCTACGGCGTAACCGACCCCGCACTGGAGCCTTTTCAGGTGCAGCACGGTGTATCACTTACCGCGGGTGAACGCTACCTTCAGACCTCGCCTGAATACGCGATGAAACGGTTGCTTGCGCTGTACCCGGAGCCGATCTTTCAGATTACCCGCGCATTTCGTGACGGCGAGGCGGGCGCTCTTCACAACCCGGAGTTCAGCCTGCTGGAGTGGTACCGCCCGGGGTGGAACCATCACCAGCTGATGGATGAGGTCGCCGAACTCTGTAATCTTTGTCTGGGCGACAAACCCGTACGGCGATATACCTATCGGGAGCTGTTTTTCGCCTATCTGGACATTGACCCGTTTACCGAAACTGATGCGGGGCTGCGCGCGCTCGCGAGCGAGCATGTGGACATTGGATCCATGCGCGGTGGACGCGATCTATGGTTGGATCTGTTGCTCTCGCACCTGATTGAACCGCAGCTGCGCGCTAGCGGACTGTGCTTTGTCTACGATTATCCCGCGTCTCAGGCGGCATTGGCGCGTATCGACACCAGTGAGGAATATGCGGTCGGGCATCGCTTCGAGCTCTATGTTGATGGCGTGGAATTGGCCAACGGGTATTGGGAGTTGGCCGATGCCCGCGAGCAGCGGATCCGTTTCGAAGCCGATAACGCCAGACGCCTGGCAACGGGGCAGGTCGAACGAGGAATCGACCCCTACCTGATGGCAGCCCTGGAGGCAGGGTTACCGGATTGTAGCGGTGTCGCCCTGGGTGTAGATCGGTTATTGATGCTGCAGACCGGCTGTGATGATATTCGCGATGTGCTGGCTTTTGATTGGCATAGAAGTTAGTCAGAGCGGTCCAGTACGGCAGCCCCATAGCCGCTGATAAACTCAGGTGGCAAGCGCTTGGGTCGACCGGTATCCAGAGCGATACAAACAAATTGCACGTCGCCGCGCAAGAGAGTGGCGCCATCATCCAGGCGTATGATCTGGAAGCGGCGTCGCATGCTGAGTCGTTTGTCCCACTCAACTATCCACGTGCCGGCGATAAGCCGGTCGCCCTCGCGTGAGGCCTGCAGATAGTCGTATTCACAGTGGGTAATTGCCATTGCCCGGTTCAGTGCCTGATAGTGTTCCAGATCGAGTCCCAGCGAGGCTGAATGGTTCCATGCCACCTGCTCACACCAGCCGATGTAGACAGTGTTGTTAGTGTGCAGCAGACCGTCGATATCGTCGGCCTTTACCTGGATCTCAAGCGTATGTGGTTGTGGATAGTCCCACACTGAGTCCAGCGATGGTTTGATGATCTTTTGCGTCATACCGTCACTCGGCGGGTAGCATTGTGCCGTTGTCGTCAGTCGCGTCCTTTGGCTCCAGAGGCTTCTGCGCCACGTTCACAAAAGCATAGATGATGGCGATAACAGGGCAGAGCAGGTTGAAGAAAGCGAACGGCGCATAGCTGAGCGTGGCTATACCCAGCGTAGCCGACATATAGGCGCCGCAGGTATTCCAGGGAATCAGTGCTGACGTGAGTGTGGCGGAATCCTCTAGCGTCCGTGAGAGGTTGAGTGGCGACAGCCCGCGTCGCTCGTACTCGCCTTTATACATTCGCCCCGGTAGCGCCACCGCGATGAACTGGTCTGCTGCCAGGACGTTGGTGCCGATGCAGGTCAACACGGTTGTGTTGATCAGCGAACCCGTGCTTTTGACGCCCCTGAGTGCCAGCAACAGCAGGTACTTCAGGATTCCAGTGCGCTCCAGCACGCCACCCAGGCCCAGCGCGCAAATGATCAGCCATACCGTATTCATCATGCTGCTCATTCCACCCTTGCTGAGCAGTTTGTCCAGGAATGCGTTGCCGCTGTCTGAGCTGTAGCCGTCAAACAGGCTTATCCAGACACCCTTCAGCAGTCCGAAACTGCCGTTTGAATCCCCGGCCAGTCGCGACACCGCCTCGGGCTGGAATATCCATGCAAACGCCGCTCCTGTGAGTGCGCTGGTGACGATAGCCGGGTACGCGGGAAAGCGCTTGTAGACAAGCCCGAGCATCAGCAGTAGAGGCAACAGCA
>CALINF010000334.1 GCA_938045215.1 uncultured Halieaceae bacterium
GTTGGCAGCGCTCGATCGGGCATTGTCTGATCCTGCCCGGCCTATGGTAGCGATAGTGGGGGGATCCAAGGTGTCGACCAAGCTGACGGTGCTTGAGACCCTGTCGGACAAAGTTGACCAGCTGATCGTAGGCGGCGGTATCGCCAATACGTTTCTTGCCGCCAGTGGCAAGCCCGTGGGTAAGTCACTGTGTGAGCATGATTTGATACCTGTGGCACAGTCGCTGCAGGCAAAAGCCGATATTCCACTGCCGCCAGACGTTGTTACCGGTAAAGAGTTCTCCGAGTCTGCCACAGCGACCCTGTGCTCCGCAGACGCTGTCGGTGACGACGATATGATTTTTGACATTGGCCCGCAGGCCTGCGCCGAAATCGCCAAGATCCTTGAGAATGCGGGAACTATATTGTGGAACGGCCCCGTGGGTGTGTTCGAGTTTGATCAGTTCGGCGGTGGCACACAGGCGCTGGCTCGTGCGATTGCCAGCAGCAGTGCGTTTTCACTGGCTGGCGGCGGAGATACCCTGGCAGCGATTGATAAGTACGGTATTGCCGATCAGGTGTCCTATATTTCAACTGGCGGTGGTGCTTTCCTTGAGTATGTGGAAGGCAAAACCCTGCCGGCAGTCGCGGTACTGCAGGAGCGGGCAAAGTCCGCGTAGTCTAGTATTCATTGCAAGCCCCAATTTGAACATAGAGGTAGAGTTTCATGGCACTAATCAGTATGCGTCAGTTGTTGGATCACGCCGCCGAACACGGCTACGGCGTGCCCGCCTTCAACGTCAACAACCTGGAGCAGACACGGGCGATTATGGAGGCCGCCGATGAGACCGATTCGCCGGTGATCATGCAGGCGAGTGCGGGTGCTCGCAAGTACGCAGGTGCGCCTTTTCTGCGTGCATTGATGGATGCCGCGATAAGCGAATTCCCGCATATTCCGGTAGTTGTGCATCAGGATCACGGTGTCTCTCCCGCGGTGTGTCAGCGTTCCATTCAGCTTGGGTTCAGCTCCGTGATGATGGATGGCTCATTGGGCGAGGACGGCAAAACCCCCATGGACTATGACTATAACGTGGCAGTCACAAAGCTCGCAGTCGATATGGCCCATGCCTGCGGGGTATCAGTTGAGGGGGAGCTGGGCTGCCTGGGTTCGCTTGAGACGGGAGAAGCGGGCGAGGAGGACGGCAGTGGCGCGGCCGGCATACTCACCCACGAGCAGATGCTCACCGATCCCGAGGAAGCCGCTGCGTTTGTTAAGGCCACGCAGGTAGATGCGCTGGCGATCGCCTGTGGCACCAGCCACGGTGCGTACAAGTTCACCCGTCCGCCCACGGGCGATATTCTTGCGATCGATCGCATTATCGAGATCAACAAGCGCATTCCCAACACGCACCTGGTCATGCACGGCTCCTCTTCTGTGCCGCAGGAGTGGTTGCAGGTGATCAATGCGTTTGGTGGCGACATTCCCGAAACCTATGGCGTGCCGGTGGAGCAAATTCAGGAAGGCATCCGCAATGGCGTACGCAAGGTGAACATCGATACCGATCTGCGGCTCGCATCCACTGGCGCAGTGCGGCGCTTTTTGAGTGAGAACCCCTCTGAGTTCGATCCGCGCAAGTTTCTGGCAGAAACCACAAAAGCCATGAAAGAGATCTGCCTCGCTCGCTACGAGTCGTTTGGCACAGCCGGTAACGCCAGTAAAATCAAGGTCAAGTCGTTAGAGGCCATGCAAGAGTCCTATGCATCCGGCGCATTGTCTCAGAGTGTGAACTAGGCGAGCGTCAACGCGGTGGCCAAGGACGCCGATTCGGCGTTACTGACCCGGCAGCAGATAGATGCGTTGCGTGAACAGCTGCAACCGTTGAGCGATGCTGCAGAACTGCCTCCTCAGGCCGCGCCGTTGCTGGCGTTTTACGGGTTGGATTTTTCGGCGGCTTTTCCAAAGGCAACACTGGCATTGGGCCTGGTGTCATCCGGGGACCAGGACATTGCCGCCTATCGCTGGTTACAGCCAGGTGCAACTGAGACATTGCTGCTGGTGCATGGCTATCTTGATCATGTGGGTCTATTTACTCATCTGGTTCGCTTTGGCCTGTCTCGCGGTTACAACGTGCTGGCATTTGATTTACCCGGGCACGGCCTTTCGAGTGGTCAGCGCGCGGGAATTGACGAATTCTCACGTTACAGTACGGCAATACAGGATGTTATCGATGCCTCGGGGCTTTCCCGGCAGCGATTGCGGGTGATAGCCCAGAGCACAGGTGGAGCGGCCTTGATTGACCTGGCTTCCCGCAGCGACTGGCCATTTGAGCAAACGGTTTTGCTGGCCCCTCTTATTCGGCCAGTGGACTGGTGGCAGGTTCGCCTTATGCATACCGTGGCGCACCACTTTATTGACGATGTTCCGCGCAAATTTGCCAACAATTCGACTGATTTGAACTTCCTCGAATTTATTCAGCGAGATCCACTGCAGTCGCGTCGAATCCAGGTCAGCTGGGTAGGCGCACTGAAGCGCTGGCTGTCAGGCTTGCAGTTTGGCGATCTGGGTGTTGGCCCTGCGCTGGTGATCCAGGGGCGCGAGGACACTACTGTGGACTGGCGCTATAACATGCGTCGTATTGAAACCCTCTTTCCCGGCAGCGCGATTGAATATCTGCCGGACGCGGGGCACCATCTGGCGAACGAGAGCGAGCTCTGGCGAAACCTCTATCTGGCCAGGATCAATGCTTACTTCGACAATAGCGACGCTCTGGAGCCTGACGCAAGTAGCTAGTCGACCAGATGCAGGCTGGTTTCGAGCCCATTGAAAAACATCTGCACCGAGATTATTACCAATATCATGCCCATCAGGCGCTCCATGGCAATCAGGCCACGGCTGCCCAGTGCTCGCAGCAATAAAGGGGAGGACATCAGCACCACCGCGGCAACTGCCCATGCGGCGACCAGCGCTGCGGTCCACTCCAGCATGCGCGTGGGGTCGTTGCTGACCATCAACATGGCAAAGGCGAGGGAGGAGGGACCAGCCACAGCCGGTATGGCCAGCGGCACAATAAACGGCTCACCCTCGGGGGTGTCACCCATTATTCCGTGGGGAGACGGGAAAATCATGCGTATCGCGATCAAAAACAGGATAATGGCCCCGGCTATGCTCACAGACTCTTGCTTGAGCCCCATAAAGTTCAGCACCGAGCTTCCCGCATAGAGGAAGATAAGCAGGACGACCAGAGCGATGAGCAGTTCCCTGAAGATCACCCACTGCCTGCGTTTGCGCTCTACATCCTTTAATACAGATAGGAATATGGGCACATTTCCCAGTGGGTCCATCACCAGTACAAGCGTTATAAAAGCAGCTATCGTATTATCCATTTCCGGTCTCGGGTGCAGTGTATAAAGGTGGAGCGGGTGCGCAATGTGCTCGCATTGATAACGCATCCGGTGTTCAGAGGCGGCGATTATCCACACTCTGCTTACATTGTCGCCCGCATAAAGTTGGTGAAAATGTAAAAAAGTCACAAACAAGTTGTTGAGGGGGAACTAACTTATTACGTTCTAATACCGATACAGCTGACTTTGCGTAATCAGAAAGGTTATACAAAGTCAGCTATTCACTAAAAATCTGACATCTAACATTGTCAATTCAGGGGTTTATAAATGAAGACAAACAAACTGAGCACAGCCGTAAGGCTGGCACTGGGCGTCGGTGCAGTCTCTGCAACCGTACCTTTTGCCGGTACTGCAATCGCGCAGGACGAGCAGATGATCGAAGAGGTGGTAATCACCGGTTCGCGTATCAAGCGTCCTGATCTGGAGGCGGTTAGCCCATACACCACCATCAACGCAGAGGAATTCAAACTCTCCGGTACTATTAACGTAGAGCAGAAGCTGGCTGAATTGCCATCTACGCTGCCTAGCTTTGGCCCTAGCTCAAACAACCCTGGTGACGGTACGGCTCGTGTCGACCTTCGCGGTCTGGGTTCATTCCGTACACTGGTACTTGTTAACGGTCGTCGCTGGATTCCTGCTACGCAAACAGGTGTTGTTGATTTGAACACCATTCCCGGCACCCTGATCAAGCGTGTTGACGTGGTAACCGGTGGTGCTTCAGCCGTATACGGCTCCGACGCACTGGCAGGTGTTGTTAACTTCGAAATGATCGACGATTTCGAAGGCGTAGAGATCACTGGTCTGTACGATGTTACTGATGAGAACGATGCCGAGAAGTACAACATGGACATCACCATGGGTGGCAACTTTGCCGATGGTCGCGGTAACGTAGTTATCTACGGTTCATATTCTAACCGTGAAGCACTGTTCTCAGGCGATAGAAACTTTTCCAGCCTGTCACTCCAAGACGGTACTAACGACGCTGGTAAGCCTGCGCTGGTTCCCGGCGGTTCTTCTGGTGTTCCGGGAAGCCGTGTTTTTGGTGGACCGACTCTGCCAAATGGCGAAGTGCTGGGCACCTTTAACCAGGACGGTTCAGGTCGCGCGTGGCAGGATCCTGAAGATCGCTTCAACTATGCTCCAGACAACTTCCTGCAGTTGCCACAGGAGCGCTACTTGGTACAGGCATTTGGTCACTACGACATTAACGAACATGTCCGTGCCTATAGTGAATATGCGTACTCTTACAACAAGGTACCTCAGGAACTGGCGCCAACACCCGCATTTACAGGAATCACTGTAAACCCAAACAGCGCGTTCTTTGCACCTGATGTGCAGGAAGCTCTTAATGGTGTAGCCGACGAGAACGGCAATGCATACCTGTATATTGGCCGTCGTATGGTCGAGAACGGCTCACGCCAGGCGATTGACGTACGTGATGCATTCCGCGTATTGGTCGGTGCTGAAGGTGCGATAACCGATAACTGGTCCTACGATACGTACTACAGCTTCTCTAACCTGGACAATAGTACGGAACTGAACAACGACGTGTCCGCTTCACGTTTTAAGCAGGCGGCACTGGTAACTGACGATGGTTCGGCGTGTCAGGACCCCAGTGGTGGTTGTGCGCCCCTGAATATCTTCGGTGCCGGCAATATCAGCCAGGAAGCTGTTGATTTCGTTAACATCGGCGCATCCAACATCACCAAACTTGAGCAGGAAGTTATTCAGGCCAGCGTATTTGGTGACTTGTGGACTATTCCTACTTCTGACTATCCCGTAGCTGTTGTACTGGGCTATGAACACCGTCGCGATGAGTCCAGCTTCCGCCCTGATACTTTCCTGTCTTCTGGTGACGTTCTCGGCTTTAACGCCGGTAAAGCCACTGTAGGTAGTTTCAAGGTAGATGAGTGGTTCGGTGAGATTTCTATTCCTTTGCTGTCTGGTATGCCCTTCGCGGAAGACCTGACTCTCTGGGGTGCTTACCGTGATTCTGACTACGACAATATCGGCGGTGTGGATTCCTTCGCAACCGCGGTGAACTGGTCACCTATCGATAGCGTGAAGTTCCGTGTAGGCTATCAGGAAGCGGTGCGTGCTCCTAACGTATCCGAGTTGTTCTTGGGTAGCTCCAACGGCT
>CALINF010000335.1 GCA_938045215.1 uncultured Halieaceae bacterium
AAGGTAGCAAAACGAGAGGGTGCAGAGAGTTCGGGAAACTTCATAGGCCTGCTCTTACCTGGGGATTCGACAGAGCAAGATACGTGGCAGTCATGACGATCAGATCAAACCGCCAGTTTCTCACTTGGTCGGTCAGGAAGGTTCCAGTGGCATGAACAGCATATCCAGCGTTCCCAGGCTCACCGTATCCCCTTTCTTGAGGCGCGTGGATTTCGCTGGGTTTCCGTTCACTTTCGTACCGTTGGTTGAAACGTTATCGTCGATAATCCAGGCCCCATTTTCATATTTGAGTGACGCATGGGTAGCCGACACGGTGACATCATCAAACGTCACATCGCTGGCAGGGGCTCGCCCCAGGGACCACTGCGTTTTACCCATCATTTTGGGGACCATAAAAAGGTCATTGTGCCGGCGCTCGCTCGTAACCATGAACGCGGCCACGTTATTGAGTGTGTCAATCGACTGGTTACGGATGAGATTCTCCATCACTTTCTCATGCTGGGAGTCGCGGCTCGCGGCAAAGAACGCCTCATCATTGGCGGTCCAGCCTGGCGGATGAGATAGCGCCATCCGCAGCGCGGTTTCATCGGGGTCACTCTGGTCGATTACAAAAGAGGTTTCGTCATTGCCCAGGCGCGCGCCAAAAATCGTGGTGTTTCCTGCGCTACCGGGTTCTATAACCAGAAAAGATTGCTCACCCACCGTGACAACGTCACCTCCCGCAAGCACTTGCTCGCCTTTCAGCTCACGCTTGTTGATATAGGTGCCATTGGTGGAGCCGAGGTCTTCCAGGTACAGCTGTCCCTGCCTGATACTGAGTTGGGCGTGCCAGCGCGAGGCTTCATCATTGTCCAGCACGATATCGCAGGTCTCGTGGCGTCCTATCTTGAACGCGACGCCTGACAGCTCGATATTCTCATTACTGGTAAGATCCCGAAGGACAAAGAAATCAGTCATAACCACTGAATAAGCCATTGAACAGACGCAAATACTAGCAGTATTTGGCGGTGTTCTCGATCCCCGCTTCGCAACTTGCGATCAGCGTCACATTACGGATCGAACGCAAGCTGACGGCCAGAAGGTACATGCAGCTCGGCACTAAGAGGCATCCAACACTACCCGGCGCAAACAGGCCACGATGACAGGATCGAAGCGAACACCAGCGGCACGCTCAATCAATTCCACGGCCTGCAATTGATCCGGTGACACCCGGCCGGACTGAGGGTCCAGTAGCGCAAGATAGCAGTCAACAACGGCGACGATACGAGCAGCAAGCGGAATCGCATCGCCAGCCAGGCCCAGCGGGTAACCACCACCATTGAACCACTCGTATTGTGACTCAACGATGTCGCGGAAGCAGTGAAGATACTGCTGGGCGCTGTTATGGCCCTCACCTAAATCGCCACCGCTGAGTGTTTTCTGCGCGGTAGCAATCGCAATATCCACAACCTCTGCGTGTTGCTCTATTGCGTGTCTTTGTTCCTGCGTCAGTTCATCTGCCGACAATAGGTCGATAGCAAGCGATGCCATACCCGCATCATGCAGAGGCGCTACCTGAACAATACGTTCAATGACGTCGGTGCTCAGTTGTTCGGTAAACTCTCCCTGCGTGGCCAGTTCCTGAGCGACAAGCCGGGTTATGTCCTTCACTCGCGCCTGCTTGTCCGCGCGCATTTTATCGGCGGGCGCTTCTATGGATTTAACCAACTTTCCAGCCACGAGACTTGCCGCCTCACGCGTCTCCTGCTGCTGTAACGCAAGATGCTTCGCCTCCCGGTCAAACTCAATCATCGCGCTGGATACAAGACTGCCCATGACGCTGGACAAAATAATGAAAAATGATGACGCATCGAACAAAATGCCTATCTGACGAAACAACAGATAGCCCAAGGTAACGAACATCACATTCAAACCCAGCGTGAGCCACATCGACGCTCGGGGAACCGCCTTGAGAAACGTGGCCAGAGGCGAATCAGTACGGGGAATGAACCAGATAAGAAAGCTACCAATAGTCACTATCAAGAGTACTTCAAGCCACTTCATCCACCAGGGTCGGAGCAGGAAACGGCCATCAAACATAGACTCCAGTACCTGCGCCTGGATCTCGATCCCCGGAACAAGTTCACGCAATGCTGTCGTGCGCATATCGTGCAAGCCAGAACCTGTGAGGCCCAGCATCACCAGTTTTCCGCCGAGCTGCTCGGGATCAACACGACCTTCGAGAACATCAACAGCCGATACGTAGCGCCCGGCCGTCGCTTCAGAGCGCGCGTAGTGCAACCAGATTTCACCACCAGATTGCGTGGGCACACTCAAGTCGGCAACGCTGACCGACTCTATACCGTGACTCGCCACCTCCACTTCAACGGCCGTGGAACCGGTGGCGATGCGCAACATTTCCATCGCCAGACCGGAAACCACCTCATCACCAATAGCAACAACCAGCGGAATGCGGCGCACCACCCCAAACTCAAGATCAACACTTAAAATAGCCTGTCCTCTGGCGGCCGACTGGAGTACGGGCAGACTCGCAAGCACAGCCTCGAAGCGCCGCAGGTAAGGGAGAGCATCACCGCCTGAAACTGAAACAGGAGCGGTGAGAAGGCCCGCGCGACTGGTGAAGGTTGTAAAATCAAAACCCGCCGCGCCCAATACCGATGGTACGCTGGCAAGCGATTGTGCCAACCGTTCCTCATGACTGGGCAAGGCCTTTAGTTGCGCCAGCAGCTCAGGAGGTGTTCCTGGGGGTAAGTTATCTGCCACCTTGTCGGGCGATGTCTGGTCTGCCTCGGGCATATACATATCAAACCCGATTGCCGCAGGCTGGTAAAAATCGATCGCATCAATGACCTCTGCAAGCTTGTTGCGTGGCCAGGGCCACTGTCCAAGGCGAGCGAGACTGGTCTCATCAACTGCAACGATGGTGACGGGTTGCGAGAGCGGTTCGCGAGGATGGTATTTTTGATAGCTGTCGAACAGAAATTGTCGGGCAGTACTAAAGGGCCTGGTAATACTGCCAGACACTTCTTCGATTGAGGGGTCGGGGCGCAGTTCGGATAGCACGCACAGCATGGTCATCCACAGCAAGATAATGATCGCTACGGGCCGACCTCGCCCAAACAGGAAAAGTCGCTGCAGAAAGCCTATGGCACCATTCATACGTGCTAATCCAGATCGGCTATCGGCTTGCGCAAGGCGCAACTAATCAAGGCCATTAGCGAATATTGATTTCTACCCTGCGATTTCTAACTTCTGATACCTTGTCGGCTGTCGCCACAATGGGCTCGCGCTCTCCGCGCCCGGAGGACTCGAGACTTTGCGCCTCTACACCCATCTGTTCTATCAACTGCTGCACCGCTTTGGCGCGAGCAAGTGAGAGAACGTCATTGTCGGCGTCGCTGCCAACTCGGTCGGTATGGCCGATAATTGAGATTTCCGGTGCCGGACGACCCTGCAAAAACTCTTTCAACTCATCGATTGTCCGCAAGGACACCGGAGTCAACTGATCACTCGAGCCGGCTTCAAAGGTGACGGTAAACGATTTCGGCTGGGGAGGCGTGGCGCTGAGTAATGCACCGTATTGGGCCTGTATAGTTGCGGGGTCCTCTACTCGCGCTTCAAGCACACCTTCTTCGTTAACATCTACTGTGGCATAAGCGGTATCGAGTGTTTGCTCCCCGCCCGACGCACTGGTGACGACAACAGACCCAACCCGGCCATCCTCATCGGGCAGCAGCACGATCGTATCGGTTACCGCTGGTGGCGGAGCTTCCGGTGGCGCGCTAAAAACTATCATCAAATAGATACCAAATAATGGCGCGAGCAATACTCCCATGTGGCTACTGCTCCTCTACTGGCGCATCGACTTCAATGATAAATTCCGTACCGCGCACGCCCAGGGTCACGGTAGGTGTATTGAATTTCACACCATTTGGGCTCGCCTTGGCTATTTTCCCGGAGATAACAGACAACGATCCACGCGTCACAGAAGCATCAACCTCTCCAACGTGTGTAGTGGTGTCAAAATTGAATGTGTTGAGGTCAAGCGTCGTATCCGGGCCAGCGGTAAGACGGGTATTGTCTCGCAGAGTCAAACCCACCGCACCATCGGTGCCGGTTACCAGGCTATCGCTCACAAATACACTGCTACCTACGGCTGCGGGCAGCGTGTCTGCACCACGCACGATCCTGGCATCGCCTCGACTGATTTTTATTGTGCCCGCCTCGGTCTGGCTAAGCGCCGGAAAAGCGATAGAAAATAGCAGGCTGGCCAACAGCAAGTTACGACTCATTGCGATATTTCTCGATCATTCACGATACGAGCAAGTATAGATCAGGATGAAGGAACATGTGCAATTGTCTGTCGCTCGCACCAGCTAGCGAATTCCGCACTTTCTTATCCCCTCATGGCCTTGTCAGATACTGGAAAACTCACCAAAGCCGATGCATCGCTCTGTGGACGACTGCTTATAAAATTGGCAAGGCATATCATATGCAGGCGCATGGCGGACACTTGACGGTAGGGAACCAAAGCTTCTATTGTCTATTTTCCATCCTCGAACGCGCGGTGTATCGACATGCCAAAACTTCAAACTCTGCCAGCAACCTCGACTACCGAGGAGATCCTCGCCGTTATCAATCGCGACGGGGCTGCAATAATCGAAGGTGTGCTCAATCAGAATCAACTGCAGCAATTTCGCGCTGAGCTTGATCCTTTCATGGAGTCAACATCGCCAGGGCAGGATGATTTCACCGGGCGCTCAACGACGCGAACAGGTGCTTTAGTTGCTCGCTCAGCCATGGCCAGAGAGATGGTGATGCACCCCCTCATCACAGCCGCTGCAAACGAGTTCCTGGCACCATACTGTCAGCGCATACAATTGCACCTGACACAGATCATCCGATTAAAGCCCGGCCAGGGAAAGCAAATGATCCACCGTGATCGCTGGGCCTGGGGGCAGTATATGAAGAATATTGAACCCCAGTTCAACACCATCTGGGCCATCACAGACTTTACGGCGGAAAACGGGGCTACCCAAGTGGTACCGGGAAGCATTGACTGGCCGGATGACAGAAAGAGTAAGCCGCAGGAGATCTGTCAGGCTGTCATGCCCGCAGGGTCAGTACTTGTCTACACTGGCAGCGTATTCCACGGGGGTGGAGAGAATCTGTCGCAATCCGACCGCATCGGTGCAAATCTTACCTACACATTGGGGTGGCTGAGGCAGGAGGAGAATCAGTACCTGTCGTGCCCTCCAGAGATAGCCCGTCAGTATTCCCCAGAGCTACAGGACATGCTGGGCTATACGATGGGGCAATATGCGATGGGCTATTTTTCACAGCCTACCACTGCGCCTGGTGAGTCACCCGAATGTGTTACTCCCGCTTTTGCGGTTCGGGAAGTGCCGGAAGAAGCGCTGGGTGGCGCAGAGTTGCTGTCGAATGCATTACCAACCTAGTTGCATTAGCGCCAAGCGAGTCAGGAGAAAACTGCCCACTAACTGCACTAGATTCAGACAGGCGCGCACTATCCAGGGGTAACTTTCGTAGCGAACGTTGCAAGCACTGGAGACAACTACCACCACGCTCATCAGGGTGAACCAGGGTGTGAAGATAAATGTAGCTGACCGAAGGACCAGCGAAACCGCAAGGTCGTGCAAAGCACCACTGACACCAAATGTCACAACAAGAGCCAGCGCATCAGGCACACGTTTTGTCAGCGGCCGGAATACCAAATAGCCCAGATAGTATCCCCAGATGGGATTCCAGTAGTTCCAGAATCGTTGAAAAGACGAGGAGCCGAAAGATCGATAAAGCATGCCCGACAGCGATCCGGGCGCGCCAAGGGGAACACCGTTTATGCGCCTTACGTACGCTGTCAGCGAAGGACGAACGTCACTATCCTTACTGTTCCTCGCCGAATACTAGAATTCGCTCTTCTCCATTAACAATCACCGCATCGGCAAAGCTTGCAGAGGCCAACTGACGGCCAAACAGGCTGTTGGCTATGAACCAGATCCCGACAATTCGTGTAGGTTCAGCACCGCCGATCGCACTGCGAAAATCGGCCAGGACTGGACGCTGATGACTGAACCACTCACCTAAGCCTTCCTGTCCACTTTGTAATGTCCAGTGGTATTCCTTACCACCCCAGCCCGGCAGCGGACACTCAAAATGACTCCCAACAGCCAACTCCTTTGACCAAAACCACGTAAGATCCTGTCCGTTATCAAATTCCAGTGCGATGCTGAGATAGTCATGAAACTGGGCCTCTGTCTCGGGGCCAAGGGCCGGGATAGTGTCGTAGCGCCAGCTAAACTCGAACAGCGTATTTTCATCCAGCGGGATATCGAGTGGCATCTTCACAATGCTGGCATCATCTCGTGTCGACGCTGCAATGCCGGGTTTGCCATCGGCAGTACCATCCGACCAGACGTTCGCACGGGTTACATACCACAGATGCTCAAAGCCCTGAGGCAGGGTCTTGAAACTCTCCTTTGCGGTCAAGGCTGCAGCCGCAGCTTCAGAACCCTCAGCCGCCAGTTGCGAAAGTGCGTCGTCAACCGGACCTTCAAGAATAACGCTTTCTACAGTGACATCCGCTGGCACTGCCGGTAGCGTAGTAAAACCTGGCGGATAGCTACCACGCCGATCCGTCCAGTAAAGGCCCAAAGGTCTTAGCGAGACATACAATTGCCCATCATCCATAGCGCTGAACACTTCCTGATCCGCTCTGAATTGAACTGCCGAGCCATTCTCGCCTATGCGATACCACATCATATGCCGTGGCTCGAACGTCATACCTTCTGCCTCCAGCGACCCTTTGGCAAACAATGCGACACTATCGCCAGCCGATACGCTTAAACCGGAGTCAAGCCAGCCTGCCATCGCATTCTCTATACGAACTTCCGAACTGACTCTAACTATGGACGCTGTATCTGAAGGCGGCTCAGAGGCTGCAAGGGGTCGCGAGTTGGGATCGCTCGGAGGAGTGGCCTTACTGCAACCTGCTACCGCTGTGATCAGAAGCGTGAGCAAGATAACGCCAATATATCTACCGCATAGTAATGGCCTGTTATTACGTCCCTTCATCGTTTGCGTCCCTGCTCTCTACGTTAATATCCCTCAAGTGTAGCCTAGATGGCAGTTAGTGTTCTTCGCGCAAGATGCGCGATGAATTACCGCCCCATAACTAAAAAACCCCGACCAGCTATGCTGGACGGGGTGTTTTATTTGGAACGGGCCGCGCAGGTGCCTGGCGAGAGCCTGCCCCTCTTTTCGGGTATGACCTACAGTAAGTGGCGAGCGGTGATTCCTGGAGGTGCTTCGCAGGGACAATCCCGGCTGCAGGGCGATGACCTACAGTAAGTGGCGAGCAGTGCTCGCCATCCTTCGGAGGCCTGCGGCCCTTCCTCCCCGTGCCGATGGCACAGGGTCGGTCACATGGGCCCGGGTGTAGTGGCAGTAGTACATCACAATCCTAAAAAACAAAACCCCTATCGGTTTCCCGATAGGGGTTGTCTTTTTTAAAAGCCTGGCGATGACCTACTCTCACATGGGGAAACCCCACACTACCATCGGCGATGCATCGTTTCACTACTGAGTTCGGTATGGGGTCAGGTGGTTCCAATGCTCTATGGTCGCCAGGCAAACTGGCTTGTCAGTCTTCGG
>CALINF010000336.1 GCA_938045215.1 uncultured Halieaceae bacterium
GGCTCAGCAGTCCTCTGTCGATGGCGTAGCCAGCATAAGTACCAGAGTATGGGGTAAGTCGCGCCAGGTCGACGCCGTCGAACGTCAGCCTCAGGTTCAGAGCGGGTGCCGCAAGAAATGGCTGCGCTGAGCCGTTAAGCGCAACGGGCGCATAGCCGTCTACAGAGCCTTGCAAGTCCACGTCAATTTTGCTGTCGGCCTTCGTAGAAGCGCCAGTAACCTCTCCCGATAGCTCACCGATTACAGTGCGGAAGTTGATCGGCAGAGACTCATCCATGAAGTCCAGCTGGCTGTCGGCAAAGACGATTCTGGGAATATTGACTTCCCATGTGGGTGCGTTGGGATCTGGAGGTGGCTCGCTCGCAGCCTCTGCGGCAATTTCCTCTTCTATTAGGTTTTGCGTATTGATAGAGCCATCTTCCTTGATATGCAGCCGGCCAGAGTAGTTTTGCAAATACAGTTCCTGCATATCTACCGTCTGGGCAGGGAGGTTGATGACCAGTTTTTCCCAGCTTAACTTTTGCCACCCGCTTAGCGAGTTTTCTTCCTCGCGTATGAGAAGTGTGAATTCGCTGATGCTACCATCCAGCGCGACTTGCTGAGGAAGGAACTCTGAGAGTGTGATGTTTCCTTCCACCGCAGTGGCACCGCCAACGATTGTAGCGTTTAGTGCTTTGGGCAGATTCGGTGCGAACCGATCCAGTTTGAAATTGTTCAGCGTGTAGTCGAACGCCCCCGTACCGTTTGCCAGACCGATTGACCCATCGAACCGAAGTGAGGCGTCCTCATCAATGGCAAGTCCACCGTCAATACGGGTTTCGCCTGCTGGCGGCCATTGAATAGAAGAGCTGGACACGTGAATGTCTGTTATCCGGGTCATGGACGGCTCTGTATAGGGCGTGTCAATCTGTGCACTGCTGTTTAGCATCTGAGCCTGCTCCAGGCGCAGGGACCATGGCGCGCTCTCCTTCTGGTCTGCTGTGGGCGAAGTCTGTGTCTCAGGAAGAGACACCACCATCATTTTTGCCAGGCTGGGCTCGTTGTCTATCAATGTGTTGCCCAGGGCAAGACCGTCGATGGTGAGCCGACTCGCGGTTACTGACTGCTGCCGGGAATTGAGTGCTACTGCGTTGATGCCAAGTGCCGTGAGGTTGATGAAAGTATCGGGGAGGGTTTCCGGTTCTTGAGGCGAAACGCGCAGATTGGTAAGTGCGATCTCAGCATCATCGATTGAGTATTTCAGCTCATCGGCCCAACTGACGCTGTAATCACCTGCAATGGCAAACCGACCATCCATGACTTCAAACGCGGCCCAGGGCTCTATAAAACGCCATACGTTGCGCATGGAGATATTGGAAAGCTCGAGGCGACCGCTACTGGTAGCATCGGGCAATGAGACCAACCCCTCCCAACTCAGTTTGCCACCGGCTTCGGCTGAGGCCTCCAAGCGGTAAGGACGACCCTCCGCGATTACCGTCGATAGGTTTGATACAGAGAACTGCAAGCCCTCCAGCTCGGTCGTATAGGGCTTTTCGCGTGTTTCGTCGGTGTAGCGCAGTGAATTGGCACTGAAAGTCAGGGATGAAACGGTCACCCCGGGTATGGCACCACTGGATGGTTCTTCCTCCTGCTCTGCGTTGCTGCTTGCAAGATCGGCTACATTGAGGTCGCCGGAAGGGAGTAATCGCAGCCCAACTGACAGCCCCTCGAGTGCGAGTCGATCAAGCACCCAACCCTGACGCCAGAGGCTGGATGTTGACAGGTTGACTTCGGCCAGCGCAAAAGAGAGAAAGTCTTCACCATTGGGCTCCGAAAGCTTTACTTCCTGAGCACGCAACGCAAGTGTGAAGGGGTTAAAGACCACCAACTCAGTACGAAGTTGGCGTCCGTACTCCTGTTCCACCCACCAGGCAGGCACGGTGTTGAGAAGGGGTAGGATGAGCAGGAAAGCCAGCCCGAGATAAACGGCATAGGCGTAGCCAAGGTAGCGAAGAGAGCGTTTCACAAAAGTCCCGAACCGGAGTGTCTGAATGGCTGAGTGTAGACTATAGCCAAACTCGTGGTCGAGATGCACAGACAAGAATGCTGCGTGTTACAAAGTCGGCGACGAGTCGGAAAGGTTGTTCTTTGTGCGAAGCTGAACGGGTTTATGTTCCACAGAGGCCACCCGGTTTCTGCCCCCGCGCTTGGCCAGATACATGGCGCGATCGGCCTCCTGATAGAGTTCGTCCAGATCAATCTGCCCGCGGGCGCTGGCGACTCCCAGGCTGATGGTCACGTGGATACGCTGCTGGTCAACTACGATGGGCCGTTCGGCGATTTCAGTGCGGATGCGTTCGGCGAGCGAGCGGGCGTCTGGCAGTTCGGTATTGGGCAAGACCAGCATAAATTCATCCCCGCCGGTACGAGCGACCACGTCACTGCCACGGCACATGCGATCCAGTACGCGGGAGACCTGTTGAATAACCTGATCCCCCACTTCATGTCCAAAACTGTCGTTGATCTTTTTGAGATGATCTACATCGACCATAACCGCGCTCATCGGCTGGCTATGCCGGGCTGCGCTCGCCAGAGTGATATGTAGTGCGTCTCCCAGTCCTCGCCGGTTGAGCAGGTGGGTGAGTGGATCTTCAGTGGCCAGATGCGAAAGATGCTGCTGGTATTCAAGGAGCACGCTGGCCAAAAACCCGATGGCGACCAGCGCATAGGCAGCGCCGTAAAGGCCAAATGCAAGGGCTTGAGCACCTGCCGGGTCAGAGGCCGCCAGTAACCGATAGTACGCCAGCGGCGTCCCTACAACGACCAGGATGCCAGCAAATGCGATCATGCCGTCACCGATATTACTGTGCTGCAGGGCGCGCCAGCCGCTCACTATGCTTACGCCCGCGAAGAACAGTGCCGTGCTGGCCGTATGCACCAGAAAAGTGTCGTGTGGTTTGAGAAAGAAAACGCTCAGGCTGGCTATCAGACAGATTGCTCCCAACAGGTAGCGACCGCCTGTAAGCCCCGCACGTTGCCCGGAGGCGAGGAAAAGAATGTACGCATTGATAATGGCTGCAACAGAAGGTACGTCGATAGCGAGGGTGGTGCTGGATCCTTCTCTGAGAGTGAACGCAATCCAGCCCAGCAATGCGGCCATAAAGTAAACTGTGAACAGGCCCAGCCCCGCGGGCGGGTTGCTGGAATCACTTAGAAAGTAGACCACCAGCATCTGCGCGCAGGTCAGCGAAAGAATCAGCCCGTAATGCATGTATGCCCAATTTTCCGGGAAAATCTGTTCCATACCCTTCCGGCCTGATCCCCTGCTTAGCTGTTAGTTTAGGTCAATTTTTTTGTTTGAGCGGGTCATTGTTGGGCATTGGGAGCCTCACCATACTGTTCGCCGCCGTTTTATAAACCCCTGGAGAGTATACGTTATGTTGCCGCGCGATTTTACTGATGAGCAAAACATGTTCAGGGAGGCTTACCGCAAGTTTCTGGCGACGGAGATCGTTCCTCACATGGAAGCGTGGCGTGAAGCGGGTATTGTTGACAGGGAAGCGTTCAGGAAGGCGGGTGAGCAAGGTTTCCTGATGGTGTGGCCTGAGGAAAAGTACGGGGGCATGGGCGACAATGATTTCCGTTTTGAGCAGGTTATTATCGAAGAGGTGGCTTACGCTCGTGCCGGTGATTGGTATGCCACATTGCACAGTCGGCTGGTGGGACCTTACCTTACGCGCTTTGGGAATGAAGAGCAGTGCCAGCGCTTTTTACCGGGCTGCGTGTCTGGAGAGATAATTCTCGCAGTCGCCATGACCGAGCCCGATGCTGGCAGCGATCTGGCTGGCATGCGCACTGCCGCAGTTGAAAAGGACGACCACTGGGTTCTCAGTGGTTCTAAAACCTACATCTCCAATGGCATCAATGCTGACCTGGTAGTAGTCGCCGCCAAGACCGACCCTGATAACAATCCGCACGCCATGACGCTGTTTCTGGTAGAGCGCGGCATGGCGGGTTTTGAGCGCGGAAGAAACCTTGAAAAGATGGGATTAAAAGCACAGGATACCGCGGAGCTGTTCTTCAATGATGTGAAGGTACCTAAAGCCAATGTGCTCGGTGAGCCAGGCAAAGGTTTTTACTACCTGATGGAGGGCCTGGCGGAGGAGCGCTTGATTGGTGCTGCTGGCTATCTTGCCTCAGCGCAGTTGTCATGGGATCTCACTGCAGAGTTTGTTAAGGAACGCAAAGTGTTTGGTAAGCCCTTGACGGCATTTCAGAACACCCAGTTCAAGCTATCGGAGTTGCGAACTGAGCTCGATATTGCCCAGAACTATGTCGACCAATGTGTGGCGGCATTCAATGCGGGACAGCTCAGCGCAGTGGATGCAGCGAAGGCCAAACTGGTGACCAGTGAGATCCAGGTGAAGGTTGCCGATATTGGCGTTCAACTTCATGGTGGTGCTGGATACATGGATGAATATCCCATTAGTCGTCAGTTCACCGATGCTAAAATCTCGACTATATACGCCGGCAGTTCGGAGGTTATGAAGATCATTATCAGCCGCGACTGCCTGGGTGAGGATTACTCGCCTTTTAATACCCGCAATTTCTAACTATTTTAGTCACGCAATAACGAGGATAAACAACATGGAAATTAAAGATAAAGTCGCTGTAGTGACCGGTGGAGCGTCCGGACTGGGTCGCGCCACTGTGAAGCGTCTGGTCGCCGCAGGCGGCAAGGTTGCAATATTCGATATGAACGAAGAAAAGGGCAACGCGCTGGTCAGCGAACTCGGCGACAGCGTGATATTTTGCAGTGTGAATGTCGTAGACGAAGAGTCAGTAAAGGCAGGTATTGCTGCAACGATGGATGCCTTCGGTGCAATCCACATCAACTGCAACTTTGCGGGCATCGGCAATGCACAGCGCACCATGGGCAAGAAAGGTCCATTTCCTCTGGATGCTTTCCAGATGGTGATCAACGTGAACCTGGTAGGTACGTTCAACGTCCTGCGTCTGTGCGCCGAGCAAATGGCTAACAACGAACCGTTCAATAAAGACGGTGGCCGGGGTGCGATCATCAATACGGCGTCTGTTGCTGCCTATGAGGGTCAGATCGGACAAGCGGCCTATTCGGCCTCCAAAGGCGGTGTTGTTGGTATGACGCTGCCAATTGCGCGCGATCTCGCGGTACTGGGTATTCGCGTTAACACGATTGTCCCTGGCCTGATTGCTACGCCCCTTATGATGGGCGGCGCCGAGGAGCTCACGCCTGAGATCTGGGAGTTTCTCAAGCCACTGGGTAGCCAGGTATTGTACCCACAGCGTCTTGGCGACCCCGATGAGATAGCTCATCTGGCGCAGATGCTGGTTGAGAATGATTACATGAACGGCGAATGTATCCGTATGGACGGCGGAATCCGGATGCAGCCCAAGTAAAGGCTCAGTGCAGGGGTCGCTGTACGGCTTGACCGTATTCGCGTTCGTCAGTTGTACGCTAGCAAAAATACAATGCGGTGTGCCTCTGTTGAACGCGAATACGGACGTAATTGCGTACGCACTGGGCTTTGGTATTAGCCATTGAGACGGTGCAGGGGTAGGGCAGGACCTGCAGCAGTATCCTGGTGTTGCGCAATTTCGCAATAAAGCGAACATCACCACAAACCAGACACGGGAAGAGTCACCATGAGTACATACAACACAATCCTGATCGAACGCACCGGGCAAGTCGCACTGGTCACTCTGAACCGTCCCGCTAGCCTCAACGCGTTCGATACTGAGCAACGCCAGGAGTTTATTCGGGCGGCACGTGAGGTGAATGCGGACGACAGCATACGGGTCGTAGTTCTAACCGGTGCAGGCAGGGCGTTCAGCGCAGGTGCGGACCTTACCGAGAGTGCAGGCGCAAGCGCGTCTGATAATCGCGGTCAGGATACTGAGGATTTGTTGAACAACGATTACAAGCCCGGCGTTATGGCTATCAGTAACGCGCCCAAACCCTGGATAAGCGCGGTCAATGGTGCTGCTGCCGGGGTGGGCAGTGCGTTTGCAATGGCCTGTGATCTCACCGTGATGGCAGATGATGCCTACATTTATCAGGCATTTGGAGCCATCGGACTGGTACCCGATGGCGGCGCTACCTGGCAGCTGGTGCACACGCTGGGTCGCAAGAAAGCCTATGAGATAATGGTGACGGGCGAAAAAGTTCGCGCCGAAAAGTGTGAAGCGCTAGGGTTGTGTAACCGGGTGGTTCCGAGCGCAGAGTTGGTGGAGCAGACGCTTGCATGGGCACAGGAGATTGCCGGTAAAGCTCCTCTAGCCATGCGTTATGCGAAGGAATCTGTGCAGTTTGCCACCTCACACACTCTGCCCGATGTCATTAGCAATGAAGCCCGGCTGCAGCATATCTGTGTCAACAGTGATGACTCCCGGGAGGGCGCCATTGCCTTCCTTCAGAAACGAGCTCCGCAGTTCAAAGGCCACTGACGGGCCTTTTTCTGACTCCTGCCCGGAGCGCTGTCTCGCCGTGCGCTGCGGGCGTATAGTGATCACACTAAACACACTGGGTAGGCTCTATGGACGACGAACTCCGGCCCGAGTTAAAGGCCCTTCAGGACCGTCTCGCACTTACTGGTGATGAGGTGCGCAGCGAAGCGCGTGCCAAACGCCACGCACGCGGCAATCGCACGGCGAGAGAAAACCTGGAGCATCTGACGGATGCTGATTCTTTTATAGAGTACGGACAGCTGGCAGTTGCCGCTCAGCGTAATCGTCGGGACTATGTGGAGCTGCAATCGGCCACGGCAGCGGACGGCATTCTAACGGGGCTGTGTACAATCAACGCAGACAGTGTGGGTGACGTTAAGGCTCGTGCAGCCGTGATCGTCAATGACTACTCTGTGCTGGCGGGTACACAAGGCTTCTTCCATCATAAAAAACTGGATCGCATGTGTGAAATGGCCGAACGGCTGTCGCTACCCCTGGTTATGTTCACTGAGGGCGGTGGCGGCCGTCCCGGCGATACAGACGTGGCAACCCAGATTGGTGGTCTGAATGTCCCATCTTTTAGTGCCTGGGCACGATTGCACGGCAAGGTGCCTCGCATCGCAGTAAACAACGGTTACTGTTTTGCAGGCAACGCAGCATTGTTTGGTTGCGCCGACATTCGTATCGCAACTCGTAACTCATGGATTGGCATGGCAGGACCGGCAATGATCGAGGGAGGCGGCCTGGGTCAGTTTGACCCGAAAGAGATAGGGCCGGTGCAGGTGCAGGAGCGCAATGGTGTCATCGATATCGTTGCAGAAGATGAGGCTCATGCGACGGAGCTCGCCCGCCAGCTGTTGTCCTACTTTCAGGGAGATGTGGCGGAATGGGAATGCGTTGATCAGTTGCCGTTGCGCGATCTGGTTCCGCAGGACAGACGTTGGGCTTACTCTGTACGCAAAGTCATAGAAACTCTCGCAGATACCGGCAGTTTCCTCGAGCTGCAACGCATCTATGCACGTGGCATCGTGACGGGTTTTATGCGGCTTGAAGGCAAACCAGTGGCAGTGATTGCCAACGACTGTCAGCAACTGGGCGGGGCAGTTGATTCTGAATCGTCGGAGAAGGCGGCTCGTTTTCTCACTCTGTGCAACGCGTTTGGTTTGCCTGTGTTGTCACTCACCGATACACCGGGATTTATGGTGGGGCCGGCGAGCGAAGAGTCGGGAGCAGTGCGGCGTATGGCCTCACTATTCCTTGCAGGGGCGGGTCTTACAGTACCCGTGGTCGCCATTTTCCTGCGCAAAGGCTATGGTCTGGGTGCTATGGCCATGGTCGGAGGCAGTTTTCTGGATCCTGTGTATGCGGCTTCCTGGCCGACGGGTGAGTTTGGAGGAATGGGTTTGGAAGGCGCGGTACGCTTGGGCTACAAGAAGGAACTGGAAGCGGAGGAAGACCCAGAAAAACGTGCCGCCCTGTTTGATAAACTGGTGGCTCGCATGTACGAGATTGGTAAAGCTAGCGAAGCAGCCTCACATCTGGAACTGGATGCTGTTATTGATCCGGCACAGACGCGCAGCGTCGTTGTCCGTGCCATGGCAGCCGCTGGATGGGGCTCGAAAGACTAGCTCCTGCCGCGTGCATCGTATCGTGTCCGGAACACTATAAGAATAAGAGGAAAATGTGATGAATAACCTGACCATTTTTGCGTCTGTGATCGTGGTGGCAGCCCTCGCATCTGGCCCAGCGCAGTCTGAAGACAAACAATTGCTGTGGGGAGATACCCACCTGCATACAGCATACTCATTTGATGCCTTTGCCAATAATAATTTGAAAGGTATGCCCGAAACTGCCTACCAGTACGCCAGCGGTGCGCCGGTGATTCATCCTTACCACCAGGCGCGGGTGCAGATCGGTACGCCTCTGGATTTCCTTGTCGTCACAGATCACGCTGAGTATCTGGGCGCTTTTCGGCATATCTATCACGAAGGAGTCGTGTTCGATGATGACATCGGTCTGGTAGACAAGCTCAAAGCCTATTACGCGGCCTGGGTGTTACGCCGTGCCGTCGACAACCGCGATGCGGTGCGACTATTTGTTGGCGTATTGCCAAAACCAGAGCCCGCACCTGAGGCAGCGGCCAGACAAATGTCGGAGGGATTGAACCGATCAGCGCTACCAATGATGCCATCGGTTGAGGTCGATACCTGGAACAGCATTACCGCAACGGCCGATGCCTACAACAAGCCGGGCGAATTCACGGCCTTTATCGGCTGGGAGTGGAGCTCAATTCCGGGTGGCTCTAATTTGCATCGTGTCGTCATGACCAGTGCCGATGCAGCAACCGCGCAGCAGTTTGTACCAATAGGTACCGATGATAGTCCTTATCCACAAGACCTCTGGGCGTGGCTGGAAAAAACCAGTAACGAGGTTGGCGCAGACTTCCTGGCGATTCCTCACAACTCTAATATATCCAAAGGCTATATGTTCGACAGTTTAACTTTTCGTGGTCAGGAGATGGATGCAGATTACATCGCGACGCGCAGCAAGTGGGAGCGCATAGCGGAAATCACGCAGATTAAAGGCGACTCTGAGACACACCCCGATCTGTCTCCCGATGACGAGTTCGCCGATTTTGAAACCTATCCGTTCTATATCCAGCAAACCAAAACTGACTACGTCGCTGCTCCCGCAGACTATGTGCGGTCGGCATTGAAGACCGGTTTAAGTATTGAGGCAGAGAAGGGCACCAACCCTTATCAATTTGGCGTAATTGGTTCTACCGACGCGCATACCAGTTTATCTTCAGCTGAAGAAGACAATTTTCACGGCAAGATGGCAACGGATTCGATACCCCAGAACAAGCGTGAGGGATGGACGCCACGCAGCTCCTTTGGCTGGGCCATGTCGGCGTCAGGACTGGCTGCGGTATGGGCGCAAGAGAACACACGCGAGTCGATTCTTGCGGCGATGAAACGCCGTGAGGTCTACGCTACAAGCGGACCACGTATTGGTGTGCGCTTTTTTGCGGGCTGGGGTTACTCCGAGGCAGATCTCGGTGCCGAAGATCTGTATTCACAGGCTATGTCAGCCGGCGTGCCTATGGGGGGTGATATCAGCGCCCCGGATGGAATGGTTCCAGATGAGTCTGGTGTGAATGCTCCAGGCAGTGCGCTCAGTTTCATTGTGCAGGCATCACGCGACCCGGCTACTGCTAACCTCGATCGCGTTCAGATCGTCAAGGGTTGGATCGACCAGCAGGGTGACACTCACGAACGTGTGTTTGATGTAGCGTGGAGTGGAGAAGATCGTTTGAACTCCGATGGCTCGCTAAAGCCTGTAGGCAATACTGTAGATTTGAAGACGGCGCGCTTTACCAACGATATCGGTGCGCCGGAACTCATGACCGTTTGGCAGGATCCAGAGTTTGATGCAAACCAGAATGCCTTTTACTACGCGCGCGTTCTGCAGATTCCAACGCCTCGCCATTCGCTGTATGACGCGATAGCGTTGGGTGAAGAGCATGCCGGTACGCAACCCGATACGATTCAGGAGCGTGCGTATACCTCAGCAATCTGGTATCACGCTCAATAGTTTCGTGGTGGTAGCTGCTGCAAGAAAACAACATATACATAGTGATTAATCGTTTGAATGGAGCGCCATAGTATGAATTCAATGAAGGGACTCTTCGATCTGCAGGGCAAGGTGGCCGTGGTTACTGGGGGATCACGCGGCATAGGCGCGATGATTGCGCAGGGATTTGTCGAGGCCGGGGTCAAAACCTACATTACCGCCCGGCGCGAGGAAGAACTCACCGCAACAGAAAAAGCGCTGTGCGAGATGGGGGAGTGCATCGCCATCGTGTCGGATCTGGGCACTGTTGAAGGTGTGACTGCGTTTGCGCAAGAGATTGCCAGCCGGGAAGAGAGATTGCATATCCTGGTTAATAACGCGGGTGCCAGTTGGGGTGCTTCGATTGACGAATACCCTGAGAGTGGCTGGGACAAGGTTATGGACCTGAACGTAAAGAGTCTGTTCTTCCTGACCCAGAAGTTGTTGCCGCAATTGCGCGCAGCGGCTACGGCCGAAGATCCAGCGCGTGTTATCAACATCGGATCTGTCAACGGTGAACGCTATGCAGGCCTAAAAGCCTATGCCTATGTGGCATCGAAATCGGCTGTACACCACATGTCTCGCGAGATTGCCACCGATCTCGCGCCGGATAACATCAATGTTAATGTCATCGCACCGGGCTTCTTCCCCAGTAAGATGACATCCCATTTGCTACCTCACGAGGAAGAGCTGGCAAAGGGCATACCCAGGGGGCGTATCGGCACGGCAGAGGATGCGGCTGGTACAGCCATCTATCTGTGCTCACGAGCTTCGGCATGGGTTACCGGCAACGTATTGCTGCTCGATGGTGGTCATGTCACAGCGACCTGATACTACGGTGAGCGGATGTCGTCGCCGAGCGCCTCTACTGGCATGGATAATTGGTGCCCTGTTGCTCGCAGGTACGCCTGCGCATGCCGATCCGGTGGAAGCGGTTGAGCAGGCACTCGATGCTTTTCATGATGCCGCTGCTCGAGCCGACTTCAACGCCTACTCGGGTTTGATGACCCGGGAAGTCGTTTTTCTTGGGACAGATGCAACCGAGCGTTGGCAGGGCGATGCATTTCGTGCGTTCGCCAGGCCCTATTTTGACGAGGGCAAAGGTTGGACCTATCTACCGCAGGAGCGCCACGTTGATTTGTTGCCCGGCGGTGAGGTGGCGCTGTTCGACGAGTTGCTATCACATGCCCGGCTCGGCACCTGCCGAGGCAGCGGTATGATGATCCTGGATGGCGCGCAATGGAAGGTTGCTCAGTACAACCTGAGCGTGCCGATTCCCAATGCATTAGTCGAGGGCGTTGCTCAACAAATAGTGGCATCGGAATCAGCGCAGTCTGGCGAGACTGGCACACCAGTCGACGCTGCGCAGATGGATGAAGACGTCTCTGAAACCTCCCGGCCGAAGTCAGACAAGTGTGGACGCAAGCGCCACAAAACCAACACTAAAGCTGGCTGTTAACTTCACTCAGGTGGTTATGATCAGGCGCAGGGCGTGCAGCTGCAGGCTTGCGTGCTGCATATGCAGTTCGCATTCTTCAATACGGTGAGCCAGGAACTCGATCTCTTCTTGTCTGATTGATGGGTTCACTTTGCGCAGTGAGATTAGGCGTTCAAGCTCTGCCTCAAGTGATTCACGCATGCGCTCCCGAGCGTCAGCAATGATGTCATTGAGCCGCCCCTGAGCCAGCGCGGTGGCGTTTATCATCTTGGCGTCGACTTCTGACTGCACCTGTTTGATGATCGCCAGAGCTGTTGGTTTCTTGACGCGTTGTACCATCGTGTTCAGGCGCTCGTGCGGAACGAGTTCCGCCAGGTCTTTACCGCGCGCATCTATCAGTATTCGAATTGGCGATAGCGGCAGAAATCGCTCTACCTGTAAGTTTTTGGGCGCCACACAGTTGATGGTAAATATGCACTCAAGTAGCAGTGTTCCCGCCTGAATACCCTTCAGTTTAATGGTCCCCATGGCAGCGTTACCCAGTTCCGTGGAGTGCACCATTTCCATCGCTTCCACTGCCATCGGATGCTCCCAGGTCAGAAAAAGCATATCTTCTCTGGCTAACGCGTTGTCTCGATCAAATGTCACAGTAACGCCGTCTTCGCGCAGATGTGGGAAGTGGCCGGTGAGCATATGTTCAGAGGGTCTCAGCACCAGGCTGTTTTCTGAGTGAAATTCATGCTCGACGCCATAGATATCGCACATGGCCTCAAAATAGAGCTTGAGCTCATCGCTGGTTTCGTTGGCCTGAATCTCCTCAATCAGACGTTGCGCGACATCAGGCTTGCAGGAGTTGCGTTCCAGTAGCCGATCGCGACCCTCCCGCAGCTCTGTGCGCGTTTGCGCCGTAAAATCTGCTGTGTCACTGATCAGATCAGCCAGACCCTTGTCAGGGCTTTGCAGCTGCGCGGCAAGACGCTGCGCGAAGTGATCGTAGATCATGGTGCCGGCCGAACAGCTCTCCTTGAACAGGTTCAGGCCCTGATCGTACCAGTCGAGTAGTGTTTGCTGTGCACTGCCTTCAAGATAGGGTACGTGTATCTGCACATCGTGAAGTTGGCCGATTCGATCCAGCCGCCCGATACGTTGCTCTAGCAGATCGGGATTGCGTGGTAGGTCGAACAGGATGAGATGCTGGGCAAACTGAAAGTTGCGCCCCTCGCTGCCGATCTCGGAGCAGACCAGTGTCTGAGCGCCGCCATTATCATCGGCAAAGTAGGCCGCCGCACGGTCCCGCTCAATGATCGACAGCCCCTCGTAAAATGCAGCCGAACGGATGCCGGCGCGCATATGCAAATAGTGCTCAAGCGTGAGCGCTGTGTCCGCATGAGCGCAAATTATAAGCACCTTGGCTGGGCGTAGTGACTTTAAGGTCTCTACCAGCCAGCCGACACGGGGGTCGAAGTCCAGCCAGCTATCATCGATGTAAGGCAGTTCGGGGTACAGCTGTGACAACTCGTCTACCTGAGCCAGGCGATACTCGCCGGGTGATGTTAGCGGGTATCGGTGCAGTATGCGCTGCGGGAAGCCCGCCACTGCAGCGCGGGTGTTGCGGAACAGGACGCGTCCGGTGCCGTGGCGGTCCAGCAGTTGATCGATAATGCCATCGACCGGCGCACTGGTATCAATGCCTTCGGGTAGCGTGATGTCGCTGGTACCTGCCGCAAGAGCGTCGACGAGTTGACTCAACTCTTGAAAACCTCGCTCCTCAGCCTGGAAACTCTGCAGGTCATGAAACCGCGAGGGGTCGAGCAAGCGCAGTCTGGCGAAATGGCTCGCTTGTCCAACCTGCTCCGGGGTGGCAGTTAACAGCAATAAGCCCGCACTGTGGTGAGCCAACGCCTCGACAAACAGGTAGTCCTCGCCACCACCGTCCTCGGACCAGTGCAGATGGTGTGCTTCGTCTACAACCACAAGGTCCCAGTGTGCATCGAGCGCTTGTGCCTGCAGGTCGCTGCGACCAATAAAGAGGTCGCTTGCACAGAGGATCAATTGCTCCGCTTCAAACGGGTTGTCTTCACTCATTTCAGCAAGGCGCTCCTCATCGAACAACGAGAAGTGCAGGTTGAAGCGCCTGAGCATTTCGACGAGCCACTGATGCAGCAAAGTGTCGGGCACCAGTACCAATATGCGTTGACTACGACCAGTAAGCAGCTGCTGCTGCATAATCATCCCGGCCTCGATTGTCTTACCCAGGCCTACCTCGTCTGCCAGTAGCACACGTGGTGCGTGGCGCTGTCCGACTTCATTGGCGATATAAACCTGATGCGGTAACAGGCTGGTACGCGATCCCATAAGCCCGCGTGTATTGCAGCGTTGCAGCCGATCTGTGTGATACAGCGTTGCAACGCGCAACGCGAACTCCTCGGTTTTATCGAAATGCCCGTTCAGCAGTCGTTGTTGCGGTGTGGTGAGTTGTACGAATGCATCCAGCTCCAGCTCGGAGATAGAGATCTCAGCGTCATGACGATCAAGTCCCGTGTAGACCAACAGTCCATGCTGTTCACCGACCTCGGTGACGACCAGTTCAACACCTTCTACGGTAGCCACGTGATCGCCAACTTTGAAGCTCAGACGAGTCAGTGGTGCATTCTCCATCGCATAGGTGCGTTCCTCACCTACCGCTGGAAAATTCAATGTTACCCGGCGTCCCTCAACCTCGACGATGATACCAAGCCCCAACTGTGCGTCAGCGTGGCTGACCCAGCGCTGGCCGATACGATATTCTGATGACAACTAAAGCTCCTCGGGGAAAAACAGCGCAAAACTGTTTGCGCGTGCCTGCTGAAGCAGGCTCTCAACGGGTACCGCCTTAATCTCAGCGATTTTCTCTGCTACGAATGGCAGGTAATACGGGGCATTGGTTTTGCCACGATAGGGTACAGGGGTCAGATAGGGCGAGTCTGTCTCCAGCACGAGCTGCGCCAGCGGTGTTGCAGAGACAACTTCCCTGACATTCTCTGCCGTGTTAAAGGTGGCAATGCCGTTGAAACCCAGCATAAAGCCTGACTCCAGAGCGTATTTCGCGAGCTCAAGACTGGAAGTGAAGCTGTGGATGACTCCGCCCCGCCTCAGCCGGTGACCAAAATTCTCAAGGATGGCGCGTGTGTCATCGTCGGCCTCGCGGGTGTGAATCACCACTGGTAAATCACAATCCACTGCAATTTGTAGCTGCTCCTCAAACACTCGCCTTTGTACGGCGCGGTCCGCGTGATCGTAGTAGTAATCGAGGCCAATTTCGCCGATAGCAACCACCAGGTCGTTGCTGGCACCTTCGAGAATGCGTGCTGCGACCTCAGGGCTGAACTTTTCGGCCTCATGGGGGTGAATGCCCTGAGTACACCAGATGTCCTGGTTAGAACCTGCCAGATTGATCACTGTTTGCAGGTTGTCGGGAGATACCGCAATAGTGATGATACGGTCGATGCCAACCGACCTGGATCGGGCGAGAGTCTCTTCCAGTTCACCGGTATCGAGATAATCAAGGTGACAGTGTGTCTCGATGATGGGAGTCTCGAAAACGGGGATTGCACGACGCTGCTTACGGCTCATGTGATCAGGCTGTTTTGTGCCGATGTAAAATGAGGCGCGAGTATGCCACAGTCGCTCGGTCCGCGCAGTGGCACGCGCGGGTTTACTTTCACGACCCAGGGGAGATTGCCCCGGTCCTGATGCAGGGTAAGCATGCGCAAAAATGGGGTCAGAGCCAGTATCATGAGGGACTCTATCGCTTGCCTGC
>CALINF010000337.1 GCA_938045215.1 uncultured Halieaceae bacterium
CTGCTCTGGGCTCGTCGCGTGGGCGGTCGTGACGCATGGCAGTTTCCCCAGGGCGGCATCGCGCGAGGTGAATCACCGGAAGAGGCACTGTATAGGGAGCTGGACGAGGAGGTAGGTTTATCCCAGGGCGCAGTTGAGATCCTCGGTGCGACGCGGGGCTGGCTGCGCTATAAGCTGCCCAAACGCTACATCCGCAAGAATCAGAGCCCCGTGTGCATCGGGCAGAAGCAAAAGTGGTTCTTGCTGCGCATGCTTGCCGATGACAGCGAGGTGCAACTCGATACCAACGCAAAACCGGAATTTGATCACTGGCAGTGGGTGAGTTACTGGTATCCGCTGAACCAGGTTATTGCCTTCAAGCGTGAAGTGTACCGCCGCGCGCTGAAAGAGCTGTCTCAGCCTTTAGGTAGACACACCGCAAGGCAGGGGGTCTCTAGCTCATGATGCTGGAACTCTTGCGTCAAACCGTTCAGGAAGTTAACGCTGCCGAAAGTCTCGATCAGGCGCTGACGATCATCGTCAAGCGAGTTCGGGTTGCTATGGGAACAGAGGTCTGTAGCGTTTATATGCGTGATCAGGCCACGGGTCGCTGGGTTTTTCGTGCAACAGAGGGGCTCAATGCCAATTTGTTGAATGAGGCGAGCCTGGCGGTTGATGAGGGCCTGGTGGGGCTGGTTGCCGAGCGTGAAGAGCCGGTTAACCTCGAAAATGCCGAAGCCCACCCCAGTTTTCAGTTTCTGCCGGGTATTGGCGAAGAGTCCTACAGTGCTTTTCTGGGTGTGCCGATTATTCACCAGCGCGATGTGTTGGGCGTGCTGGTGGTCCAGCAGACCAAGCGCAGGCGCTTTGACGAGAGCGAAGAAGCCTTCCTGATTACCCTGTCGGCACAGCTGGCGGGTGTGATTGCCCATGCTGAGGTTACCGGCGCGGTACCTGGCGATTCCGATGCTGGCGTGGCGGTACCCGCGAGAATAAGCGGCGTAGCAGGCGCACCTGGCGTGGCGATTGGCACGGCCGTGGTGGTGTCTCCAGTAGCAGACCTGTACGCGGTGCCCAAGCGCAAGGTAGAGGACCGACGAGCGGAGCTGCGGGCCTTCAAGCAGGCGCTGGAGAAGGTGCGCGTAGATATACGCTCTGTGTCGGACAATCTCAAAGGTGAGCTCAGCGCGGAGGACCACGCGCTGTTTGATGTTTACCTCGGCATCCTCGATGACTCCGCGATTGGCGGCGAGGTGGCCGCCCTGATAAAGGCGGGAAACTGGGCGCAGGGCGCGCTCAGCAAGGTCATGATAGAGCACATCCGTCACTTTGAGCGCATGGAGCACAGCTATTTGCGGGAGCGTGCGGTCGATGTAAAAGACCTGGGCACGCGGGTGCTGTCTTATTTGCAGGCGGAAGACCATGAATCGCGGGTATTCCCTGAACGCACCGTGCTGATCAGTGAAGAACTGACGGCCTCTGCTCTGGGTGAGATTCCACGCGAAAATCTTGTGGGCCTGATCTCGGTGCGCGGTTCAGGTAACTCACATGTTGCTATTCTTGCCCGTGCCATGGGTGTGCCTACAGTAATGGGTGCGGTTGACTTGCCATACACCAGGCTGGAAAACCTCGAGCTGATCGTAGATGGCTATAACGGCAATGTGCACCTGAATCCCGCGCCCGAGCTGCGGGAGCGTTTTCAGGAGTTGGCGAGGCAAGATCTGGCACTGTCGCGCGATCTCGAGTCGTTGCGCGATGAACCCAGTGAGACTACTGATGGCTTTCGGCTGCCACTGTGGGTCAATACAGGGTTAATGGCCGATGTAACGCGCTCGCTGGCCCAGGGCGCCGAGGGCGTAGGGCTGTATAGAACTGAGGTGCCGTTTCTGCTGCGCGAGCGCTTCCCCAGTGAGGAAGAACAGCGACAGATTTATCGCAGCCAGTTAGAATCCTTCGCACCCCGGCCAGTCACCATGCGCACGCTGGATGTTGGCGGTGACAAGGCCTTGCCCTATTTCCCCATTGAAGAAGATAACCCCTTCCTGGGTTGGCGAGGTATTCGTGTAACGCTGGATCATCCAGAGATTTTTCTTGCCCAGATTCGCGCCATGATCAAGGCCAATGAGGGTCTGGATAACCTGCGCATCATGTTGCCGATGATCAGCAATACCAATGAACTGGATGAGGCGCTGAGACTGATCCATCGCAGCCACAGGGAGCTCGTACAGGAAGGCATCAAGGGCAATCTGCCGCCGGTAGGGGTGATGGTTGAGGTGCCTGCGGCTGTTTACCAGGCCCGAGCGCTGGCACGCCGTGTCGACTTTCTATCGGTTGGCTCCAATGACCTCACTCAGTACCTGTTGGCGGTGGATCGCAATAACGCACGGGTGGCAGATTTGTATCATGCATACCATCCAGCGGTATTGCAGGCTCTGGCTGCGGTCGCCGCGGGTGCCAGGGCTGAGGGTAAGCTGGTAAGCATTTGTGGCGAGCTGGCGGGTGATCCGATGGCTGCGATACTGTTGATGGCCATGGGCTACGACGTACTGTCCATGAACTCCACAAGCTTACCGCGGGTGAAAAAAGCGGTGCGATCTTTCGCTCATACCGAGGCGCTTTCGTTGCTGGATGAAATCAGCAGCCTTGAGGATTCCAGTGCTATTCAGCAGCGACTGCAGGAAGTACTGGTGGAGCGAGGGTTGACCCAGTTCATTCACAATCCGATGGATTAAGCCTTATCTAACCTGAAGCACTCTTCAACACAGCCCGTTTCCCGCCCCACCTCATCAAAAGAGCGTTCACACCAGTGAGCAACGCCCCCGCGAGTCAGCCACATTGTGGTGGTGCTGCGGGTGCCGTATACGCCGGCGGTTATAAATTGGGCAGACAACGTCTGGTCCATTTCACCGGTCAGGCCGTGATTGGCCAGCTCTTCAGGCCTGGCGAGGCCTCTGTCGTGCACCGCCATGGCGAGTTCGGCGTGCGATAGTGTCTGGTCGCCGAGCGAGCGAGCCAGCACCGATTTACCCAGCTTGACCTTGGGCCAGGGTGTGTCCAACGCCGCGTTGCTCAATCCATACAGGCCAGGCGCCAATGCCTCCGGGCCGCGGTTTCCATGGGCGTTGCTGAATACCCACAGGCTATGCTGGTCGCCAACCACCAGATTGAAGAGCGCGTACTGGTCCGCCTGGGGCTCAATCTCTGCAAGATACGCCTGGGGTGAGGCTTCTCCTGCGAGGAAGTTAAGGGTCAGGGCACCACGTGAGCGCGGCGCGGGAGCTGTGCGGGCGGGGTCGCGCACATTGGTAATGGCCGCAAAGCGTCCGGTGCGCGTTGTGCCCATCCAGGTCCCGCCCTGCTCGAGGTCGCGGCCTGCCAGTACCTGTGGTTGCGCTGACCAGAAGTGGGATGGCTCGGTAGCCCTTGCATGAAACTCATCACGATTGGCCGCCACGACCAGCGGGTATTGCGGCAGGTACTGATGAGCAAATATGACCAGACACATGGCATGTCTCCCGATAACTGGTGGCAAAGATTTGTGAATGAAGGTCAGGTGCATGATAATAGCTGCTGCGGTTAGTTGCTGTCCCGCGAAGGGCTCCACGCCTCTACACACATACGAATACTTACAAGTACCGACATAATGTTGTCATACCCCGAAATCGACCCGGTAGCGTTTGCGCTGGGGCCGGTGCAAGTACATTGGTACGGACTCACTTACCTTACCGGACTGGCCTTTGCCTGGTGGTTGGCGCTGCGTCATGCGCGGC
>CALINF010000338.1 GCA_938045215.1 uncultured Halieaceae bacterium
TCTGGATAGCTGATATCTGCCGCTGCAATTGGCGCATCAGGGACGGAAACGCCCTGCGACATCTGAAAAAGAGGACGGGATTATGACTGACTACAGCCTGGAAAACTGGTGGCAACCCTTCACCAACGTGCGTGCCTTTCGCGATAATCCGCGTATTTTTACCCGCGCCGATGGCACCTTTCTCTACAAAGAGGACGGTCAGGACGTGCTGGATATTACAGCGGGCCTATGGTGCTGCAATATTGGGCACGGCCGCAAGGAAGTTGCAGACGCCGTACACGCGCAGTTGATGGAAATCGATTTCGCGCCTCCTTTTCAGTTTGGCACGCCACCGGCGTTCAAGTTTGCCGAGAGACTAATGCAACATACACCGGCTGACATCAACCGCATTTTCTTTACCAACTCCGGGTCAGAGGCGGTAGATACTGCGCTCAAGATTGCTCATCTGTATCAGCATGCACGCGGCAAAGGCAGTAAATCACGCTTTATTTCCCGCGAACACGGCTATCACGGCGTCAATGTGGGCGGTACATCCATGCAGGGACTACCCAGTAATCGGCACGGTTTCCCGGTGCTTGAGCAAGTCGACTTCCTGCCTGGCATGCTGGACATTGAAAACAACGCGTTCAGTCGCGGCCTGCCGGAGCATGGCACACAGAAGATGGCTGAGGCATTCGAACAGATTATCGCCTTGCGCGGTGCGAACAGCATCTGCGCCGTGATTATCGAACCGGTTTCAGGTGCCGGCGGCATGGTACCCCCACCAAAAGGCTATCTGGAAAAAATCCGGGAGCTGTGTGACAAACACGATATTTTGCTGATTTTCGACGAAGTCATTACGGGTTTCGGGCGCACAGGATCGGCGTTTGCCAGCACGCGCTTTGGGGTTACTCCCGACCTCATGACCAGCGCAAAAGCCATCAATGGGGGTACCGTACCCATGGGCGGCGTGTTCGTGCGCGATGAGATTCAACAAACTATCTTTGATCACACACCCACCAATATCCCCGAGTTTTTTCACGGCAATACCTATGCAGGCACACCTGTGGCAGCCGCCGCGGGACTGGCAGCGTTGGATATCTACGAACGTGAGGGACTGTTTACCTGCGGCAGTCAAGCCAAAGGACAGTACTGGGAAGATGCGCTGCACAGCCTCAGTGACTTACCACAGGTGATTGATATTCGTAATATTGGAATATTAGGGGCAGTCAGCTTTGATCCGCTGGACCAACCGGCCAAATCGCTTGGACCGAAAATTCACCAACGCTGCCTGGACAACGGTCTGCTGTGTCGGGCTGTCGGCGATCACATGGTCATGTCGCCGCCGCTGTCGATCTCGCATGAGGAGATCGACCTGTTCATCGAACGTTTCCGTAAGAGCGTCACCGAAGTATTGGGGGAGGTAAAAGTGCCGGCGGTCGCAAGCGCCTGAGGGCGTAAAACATCTGTCACACAGGGCCCATGTTATTTGGGCCCTGATCCCGCGGCCACTGTGAGCTAAGTACCTATCAGGACGACACACGAACCCGGGTTCGTTAGTGAGACTTCACCCGTTGTTTGTTGCAGCGAGCGCAGCGGTAAACCGTAACCAGCTTGCCCTGCTTCACATCAAACTGTTTTGCCTTGTCGACTACCCACTTGTGATGGCCGTGTTTGCACAAGGTTTTACCCTTGTGCTTGTCCTGCAATGACGGTTTCTTGAAGGGTAGAACATCGGCCATAACCCGTTACCTCCAATGGGCTACAGCAGTGTCCGATCGATGGCCTTGTGCCAACTGCCCATCCGCTTACGCCGTGCAGCAGCCGACATTTCAACCTTGAAGGCGCGTTCTATCTGCCAGATCTTGCGCACCTGCGCAGGGGAGTCCCACAAGCCAACTCCGAGACCTGCCAGATAGCAGGCCCCCGCTACCGTGGTCTCGATCACCTGCGGCCTGATTAACTGCCGGCCCAGTACGTTGGCCTGAATCTGCATCAGCAGATTATTGGCTGCCGCACCGCCGTCCACGCGCAGCGGCTTCATACGCTTGCCCAGATCACTCTCCATGGCCAGTAGAATATCCGCATTTTGCAAAGCCATCGCATCCAGCGTTGCGCGCGCAATGTGTCCCAGCTGAGTACCGCGAGTCAGCCCACTCAAGGTTCCACGAGCCTCCGGCGCCCAGTGCGGCGCACCCAACCCGGTCAGGGCCGGCACAAACTCGACCCCATCGTGATCCTGTACCTGCCCCGCCAGTGCTTCGATATCGGGTGCCTTTTTGATGATTTTCAAACCGTCGCGCAGCCATTGCACGGCAGCGCCGCAAACAAACGCACCGCCTTCCAGTGCATACACTGTTTTGCCTTTCTCGCCCAATTGCCAGGCCACGGTTGTCAATAAACCTGCGCGCGACTGCAAAAGCTCCGCACCTGTATTCATCAGGATGAAAGAGCCCGTGCCGAACGTACATTTGGCATCACCCGCGCCGAAGCAGGCCTGTCCGAACAACGCAGACTGCTGATCACCAGCGACGCCCGCTACAGGAATACCATCGGGTAGGCCTTTAACCCCCCGCGTATGCGCAAGCACCGCACTAGAAGGAACAATGGTGGGCAGTATGCGCTGTGGCACTTCAAACAGGTCACAAAGCTGCCTGTCCCAATTGCCGGTCTTCAGGTTCATCAAACTGGTGCGAGACGCGTTGGAGACATCGGTCACGTGGGTCTGGCCTGCACTTAGCTGCCAGATAAGGTAGCTGTCGATGGTACCGGCAGCAATGCGACCACTGCGCAGCAGTCGTGATGCACCCGTGGTGTTTTTTAGCAGCCAGCGAAACTTGCTGGCAGAAAAATAGGGGTCGAGTACGAGACCAGTCTTGCGTTTAACGCTGTTCTCATGCCCGGCCGATTTAAGGCCTTCGCAGAAATCAGTGGTGCGGCGACACTGCCACACGATCGCGTTGTTCAATGGATCGCCCGATTTTCGGTCCCACAACACCGCGGTTTCACGTTGATTGGTAATACCGATGGCGGCAATTTGCGCCGGCTTACAGAGCTTCTTGCGCATTAACGCAGCGATGCCCTTCTCAACAGATGTCCAGATTGCCCGGGGGTCGTGCTCTACCCAACCGGGACGCGGATAGATCTGCGGAAACTCATAATTGACGCTGGCCTGGACACGACCGCGCTCATCCATCAGCGCGACCGTGCTACCAGTTGTGCCCTGGTCAATTGCCAGGATGTAACTACCCATAATCAGGCAGCGTAGCCCTCAACAGCCTTGATTTCGAGGAAATCGGTGAAGCCATGATGACCCCACTCACGGCCATTGCCAGACTGCTTGAAGCCACCAAAAGGCACATCGTAACCGCCCGCAGCGCCATTCACATGGATGTTACCTGCGCGTATACGAGCAGCCACGGCACGAGCGTGATCTATATCTTCGCTCTGCACATAGCCTGCAAGACCGTAAGGCGTATCGTTGGCAATCTCGATAGCTTCCTCTTCGGTATCGTAGGGGATCATGGTCAATACCGGACCAAAGATCTCCTCGCGCGCAATCGTCATGTTGTTGTTCGCCTCAGAGAACACGGTGGGCTTGATGTAGTAGCCCTTATCCAGACCTTCGGGACGTCCTACACCACCGGTGACCAGCTTGGCGCCTTCCTTGATGCCCTCTTCCAACAATCCCTGGATCTTATTGAACTGCACTTCAGACACGACAGGTCCCATGGTTGTGCCTTCAGCCAGTGGATCGCCGACAGATACTGATTCGGTAACCTTCGCGGCAATAGCCTCGGCCTCGGCCAGTTTCGCCCGCGGTACCAGCATGCGCGATGGGGCGTTGCAGGATTGACCTGTGTTCACGTACATGTGCATCACACCGCGTGTCACGGCTGCCTCAAGATCGGCGTCTTCAAGAATGATATTGGGCGACTTTCCACCCAACTCCTGAGTAACACGTTTGACCGTGGGCGCAGCATTCTGCGCAACCAAAGAACCCGCTCGTGTAGAGCCGGTAAATGACATCATATCGACATCTGGGTGCCGCGACAGCGCTGTGCCGACTACGGGTCCGTCACCGTTGACCATATTGTAAACACCAGCCGGAACGCCCGCCTCGTGCATCACTTCACTAAACACATAGGCAGACAGCGGTGCGACTTCACTAGGCTTGAGCACCACGGTGCAGCCCACTGCAAGCGCGGGAGCGACTTTGCAGGAGATCTGGTTTACCGGCCAGTTCCAGGGCGTGATAAGACCACACACACCGATAGGCTCCTTAAACACGCGATGAGGGCCCAGATCTTCCTCAAACTGGAAGTCGGTCAGCACTTTCAACGCTTGCTGCAAGTGTCCCAGACCGGTATGCGCCTGAGCCGTTTCGGCCAACCCTTTAGGAGCACCCATTTCCTCCCGGATGGCATCTGCTATGTCCTGGTAACGCTTTTCGTACGTGGCAATACAGGACTCCAGAAGCTCCATACGCTCCTGGCGCGTGGTGCGACCGTATGAGACGAATGCCGCTTTTGCTGCGGCAACGGCCTTGTCTACGTCTGCCTCAGAACCCATGGAGATATGAGCACATACCTCCTCGTTAGCGGGGTTGATAACATCAAAATCATGGGGAGTGGTAGGATCGACCCACTGGCCATTGATATAAAACTGCTTGTACTCGCGCATTGTTATACTCCGTGGTTAATCATCTGCGGAGCGTAAGTGTAGCACTCCTGTGCAGGCTGGCCAGCACCATGCAACAGTCCATAACCGGCTATTTCGTCGTAGGGATAATCAGACCTCTCAGAACACCCGTTTGCGCGTCAATAGACTGATTTATGACCAGCATTTTGCTCACTTTGCCTCGGCTTGGACCTCTTCGGCCATTGCGCTGCGTGCGCGTTTTCTGGACAATTCTGCTACTTTTAATCCATGGCAACCCCAAAGCGAGGAACTCCGCATGAACCAGGCAATCGATCAAGACGAAATGACGTTATTTCGCGACATGGCCCGGCGCGCCTTTGAAGTTGAAATCGCCCCCCACTTCGAGCAATGGGAAGACGAACACCTGGTGCCGCGCGAGTTGTGGCGCACGCTTGGCGCCGCTGGTCTGCTGTGTCCTGACGTGGATGAGGCCTACGGCGGTGCGGGTACCACGCCCCATGTCACGCTGGCTCTTATTGAAGAACTGTCACGCATGGGCTTTGGTGGTATTGCAACCGGCACCGGTATTCACTCCAACATCGTAGCGCCTTACATCTCGCGCCACGGTACCGAAGAGCAAAAGCAGCAGTGGCTGCCCAAAATGGTATCTGGCGATGCCGTAGGTGCGCTGGCGATGACTGAGCCTGGCGCTGGATCAGACGTTCAGGGCATTCGTACCAACGCCGTACGCGATGGCGACGAGTGGGTCCTCAACGGCTCCAAGATCTTCATCACCAACGGTATACATGCAGATATCGTGATAGTGGCCGCCATCACCGATCCAGGCAAGGGTGCCAAGGGGACGTCATTGTTCCTGGTCGATGCCAGCCTGCCCGGGTTTGAAAAGAGCCGCAAAATCGAGAAGATTGGTCAGCATACGTCCGACACCGCGCAGCTGTTTTTCCAGGATGTACGCCTGCCGGCCAACGCGTTGCTGGGTGAGGAGAACAAAGGCTTCATCATCATGATGGAAGAACTGCCTCGCGAGAGACTGGGTATTGCTGCACAGGCCGTGGCTGCCGCCGAGGGCGCGCTGGATATCACCGTGGACTATGTGCTGGAGCGCAAGGCCTTTGGCCAAGCCATTGGGGCTTTCCAGAATACGCGCTTCAAGCTGGCCGATGTGCGTACTGAAATCGCCCTGAACCGGGCTTTGTATGAACAGTGCGCCGACGAATATGCGCGCGGCGAACTAACCGCCGACAAAGCGGCCATGCTCAAGCTCGCTTCCTGCGAGATGCAGTGTTCGACCGTCGATGACTGCCTGCAGCTGTTTGGTGGCTACGGCTATACCACCGAATACCCGATCTCACGTTTCTACACGGATGCGAGAATTCAGCGTATTTACGGCGGTTCATCAGAGATTATGCGCGAGCTTGTCGCTCGAGGCATTCTGGGGCGCTAAGCGCCCCTACCGCCGTTAGCGCCCTGCCCGCGCTCGCCATACGTAATACAGTGTGGGGAGCACCAGCAGGGTCAATACCAGGGCGCTGACCATCCCACCTACCATGGGCGCTGCGAGGCGGCTCATCACCTCGGAACCTGTACCGGACCCGAGCAGGATGGGCAAGAGGCCAATGATCGTTGCCCCCGCTGTCATCATGACAGGCCGTATCCGTTGCACAGCCCCATCAACTACCGCCTGCTGCAACACAATGGGGTCCAGTGACTGCTCGCCCACACCCAGCCGCTTGCGGGTGGCTTCGCAGGATTGCTCCAGGTATACGAGCATGATCAAGCCAGTTTCCGCGGCTATACCTGCCAACGCTATCAGGCCCACGCCCACGGCTATCGACAGGTTGTAATCAAGCACGTACATCAGCCAAAAGCTGCCCACCAGCGACAATGGCAACGCGCCCATAAGCATGACAACCGGGGCAATCTGGCGAAAGTTCATGTACAGCAGTATCACGATCAGACCCAGCGTCAGCGGTACGACATAGCCAAGACGCGCCTTCGCACGCTCCATGTATTCAAACTGTCCCGACCATTTGATCGAGTATCCCGGTGGCAACGTCAATCCCTGCGCGACAGCAAGCTGCGCCCTCTCCACATACGACCCGAGATCGCCGCCGGTAATATCGATATAGGTCCAGCCATTGGTCCGCGCATTCTCGCTCTTGATTGCAGAGGGCCCTTCCTCAACGTAGATCCGTGCGACATCACCCAGCGCGATTCGCGACCCCGACACCGTTACGATGGGCAGCAGCGCCAGTTGCTCGGGCGAGTCACGATACGACTGCGGGTAGCGAATGTTGACAGGGTAGCGTTCGACACCCTCTATCGTGTTGGTAACATTGACCCCACCCACTGCGATAGCCACAACCTCCTGCACATCGTCAATGGCCAAGCCGTAGCGTGCGGCTTTCTCGCGGTCGATATCAACCTTGATATAACGACCCCCTGCGACCCGCTCGGAGTACACCGACGCAGTTCCTTCAACATCGACGAGAATTTTCTCAAGATCGCGCCCCAGGGATTCGATAACCGAGAGATCCGGCCCCGCCACCTTGATACCCACCGGTGTCTTGATGCCGGTGGCCAACATGTCGATGCGGGTTTTGATTGGCATTACCCAGGCATTGGTGAGGCCAGGTAGCTGCAGACGACTGTCCAGCTCTCTGCGTATATCCTGCGGCGTGATTCCGGGACGCCACTGATCGCGCGGCTTGAGTTGTATGAACGTTTCAACCATTGTCAGCGGCGCTGGGTCGGTCGCGGTTTCTGCGCGTCCAACCTTGCCGAGAACGGTCTCAACCTCCGGCACAGTTCGAATGATCTTGTCGGTTTGCTGCAACAGCTCTCGCGCCTTGCCCACCGAGATACCGGCATAGGTAGTGGGCATATACATCAGGTCGCCTTCATCGAGCTCCGGCATAAATTCGCTGCCCAACTGGCGCAATGGCCACAGGCTACTGACCAGCACAAGCAGCGCCACCACTATCGTCGTACGTGGATGCGCGACACATGCCGCTACCGCGGGCCTGTAAACGGCTCTTAACCCGCGACTGACAGGATTGGCCGATTCCGCAACAACCTTGCCGCGAATGAAGTATCCCATCAGTACAGGCACCAGCGTAACAGCCAGTATTGCGGCAGCGGCCATTGCGTAGGTTTTGGTGTAGGCCAATGGCGCGAACATCCGTCCTTCCTGCGCTTCCAATGTGAACACGGGCAGAAAACTCACGGTGATAATCAGCAGGCTGAAGAACAGCGCCGGACCCACCTCCTGCGCAGACTCAATCACCAGCTGCCAGTGATCTGCGGGTTGCCGTTGCGTCTCAGACAGATGTTTGTGCAGATTTTCGACCATGACGATAGCGCCATCGATCATTGCACCAATGGCGATCGCTATCCCACCCAGTGACATGATATTGGCGTTCAGTCCCTGCACGTGCATTACAGCAAACGCGGCGAGTATTCCCACGGGCAGGGAAACCACAGCCACAATCGCGGAGCGTGCGTGCAGTAGAAAAACGCCACACACCAGAGCCACCAACACTAGCTCCATGGCCACCGTGCGCCACAAGTTGTTTACAGCACGCTCAATCAGCGCTGATCGGTCGTATACCGTGACAACCTCAACGCCTTCCGGCAAGCTTGCCTGAAGTTCTCGCAACCGGTCCTTCACGCCGTCAATAGTCTGTTGTGGATGCTCACCCGAGCGCATAACAATAATACCTGCCACGGTTTCGCCCTCTCCATTGAGCTCCGCAATACCACGACGCATTTGTGGCCCCACTATGATGTCTGCAACATCTCTGAGTAACAGCGGTGTTCCACTACTGTTGACGCGCAGAGGCACGTTGCCGATATCTTGTGCGTTATGTAGATAACCGGTCGCGCGGACCATGTACTCAGCCTCGGCCATCTCTACTACCGATGCACCGATCTCGCGACTGGCGTTACTCAACGCAGATTTGATGAGCGATAGCGGAATATCAAACGCACGCAGCCGATCGGGGTCTACCGTGACTTGATACTGCTTCACCATTCCGCCAATGGTCGCCACCTCAGAGACACCAGGCACAGTTTGCAACTCGTACTTCAGGAACCAGTCCTGCAAGGTCCGCAACTCGCTGAGGTCGTGGCGACCGGTAGGGTCAGTCAGCGCGTAAATAAATATCCAGCCCACGCCTGTTGCATCCGGACCCAGCTGCGGGCGTGCCTGGGCTGGCAGCGATGGCGCTACCTGACTCAAGTATTCCAGCACTCGACTTCGCGCCCAGTACAGGTCGGTTGTATCGTCGAAATTCACATAGACATAGGAGTCGCCGAAGAACGAATAGCCGCGCACAGTGACAGCCCCGGGCACAGACAGCATAGCCGTGGTCAGAGGGTACGTTACCTGATCCTCGACGACTTGGGGCGCCTGGCCGGGATAAGCAGTTTTGATAATCACCTGTACGTCGGAAAGATCCGGAATGGCATCAACCGGCGTTACACGCACCGAGTACACACCAACACCAACCAGCAATGCCGTGAGCAACAAGACCAGAACACGATGATCCACCGACCATCCAATAACGCGCTTAATCATGATCGTGCTGCTCCGATACTGAGTGATCGGCGCTACTGTCCGCGGATTCATGATCCATCGACCCGTGATCCATCGAACCATGATCCATAGAACCATGATCCATCGAGTCATGATTCATCGACTCGTGATCCGTCGAACTGCGTCCTTCCATGCGCTTGAAGCCTGACTCGCGACTGGACTCGGAGTCGAGCAGGAACTGCGCGGAGGACACCACTGTATCACCGGCAGACAGTCCATCGAGCACTTCAACTCGATTACTGCCTATGCGTCCTGGTGTGATTGCAACAGACTTGAACCGGCCTTCGCCTAAAGCCAGAACCACGCGATCCTGTTTACCGGTTCGTATAACGGCCTCTTGCGGAACAGTAAGCACAGGTTCGGCAGCGTCTGACAGGATCTGCACCTGTGCGAACATATTGGGTTTTAATGAGCGGTCGACATTGGCAAACCGCAGTCGCAGTCGCGCAGTACGCAAGACGGGATCCAGTGTTGGGTATACGTAATCCACTTCGCCCCGCCACTCTCTACCGGGCATATAATCCAGTGTCATCGTCACCGTCATGCCCGCTCGAACCAAAGCTGATTGACGTTCAAACACCTCGGCCTCAACCCACACTTCCTCGAGCGAGCCGATGGACATTAGCGTAGTCCCGGGCTCTACATAGAATCCCTCGCGTACCCCCAGTGCATCGACAACGCCCGACTGAGCCGCTCGAAAGGTTACCGTTTGTTTAACGACGCCTTCTTTTTGCAAACTATCGATGAACGCCTGGCTCATTTGCAGTGAACGCAGCCTGCTACTAGCCGCCTCCATCAACTCACGGTTGTTGCGCTTACTTGCAAGCAAAAGTTCTTCCTGTGCGTTGACCAGCTCAGGTGAATACAACTCGTAGAGTGGCTGACCCACTTCGACCGGGTCACCCTCGGTTTTCACATGCAGGCGTTCAATCCATCCCGTCACACGCGGATGAATATGTACAAGCCGGTCCTCATCGTAGGTAACATAACCCACGGTGCGAATTGATTCAGACCATTGTTCCATCGTCGCGCGCTCGGTACGCACACCCAGATTATTCACGACGGATGGTGAGATTCGCACAGTGCCCGCTTCGTCCAGTTGACCCTGGTCTGCATACACCGGCACAAGATCCATCCCCATTGGCGACTTACCAGGCGCGTCACGACGATAATCCGGATCCATCGGTGCTACCCAATACAGCGGCTGCGATTTATCGGTCATCCCCGACTTACCGTCATAACCCGGTAACAGCTGCTGTAGCAGCAATACAATTCCAGCTCCCAGTAAACCCGCGATGACAAGACCCAAACGATTCATGAGGAAGCTCCTTGCTGCGCGGTGGTGTAGTACGAGGCAGCATCAAGATAGTAATTCAGCTGCGCTGCTGTACGGACAATGTCTACGTCTATAGCCAGTGCGTCGATCTTCGCATTGAGTTCGGCTATGCGGGCACGCACAACCTCGGCAAAGTCACCGTCATCGTTGGTATACGCGGTTAGCGACGCTTGCGCCTGCTCGCGCATCTGAGAGAGTAGTTGGGTAGAGTAGATCTCTTGCCGTTGCAGTAAGCGCAGATAGCTGGCGCGCTGTGTTTCCAGCTGAGCTCTGAGTGTGCGCAACAACAGCGAGCGGTCGGAGCGCCGTGCTTCTGTTCGCGCAATAGCCGATTGTACATCCTGATCCTGTCGGTCACCCGTAAACAGCGGCAGGTCAAACGTAAGCCCTACAGAAAAAAAGTCGGCACGATCACCCTGTATGGGGTCATCATCTCGATAGCCATAGCTTGCGGTTACACCCCACTGCGGCTTGTATTTCTGCTGGGCCAGCGCAACGCCTGACTGCTCCACCGATATGGTGTTTTCCATACTTTGCACTGCAGGGTGCGCCACCAGCAATGCGCTCAGCCAGTTCTCGTCTAAAGGCTCACTGCGTAGAAACTGCGGTGGTGCTGAAAGATTGGGAACAGGCAAAGCCGCCTCAGTGCCGGCAATACTCGACACTTCTTGATCAGGTCGACGCCAGTCAACAAACGCGGGCTCGCTACCTAACCACTCACTCAAGCGCGCCACCGCAATATCTGCCTGCTGCTGCAGCAAGGCTAATCGATCATCGAGACGAGTCAGTTCAAGTTGCGCCCGCACCAAATCCTGCTGCCGCGTTCGACCCAGCGCTGCGGTGTAACTGGATTTAGCAACATCGACCAGATATTCAAACAGACCTCGATCGGACTCGATGAGGCGCACGCTCTCAGCAGCCAGATATGCATCCAGCCACAGACTGGTCACGCGCGCCTCTATCTGGGCTAGCCGATCAACCCGCCGGTGATACTCATTGACGCTCTTAAGTGCCAGCCGCTGTTGGCTCAAATCCAGCGTATCGCCGCGAGCAAAACGCTGTGTAACACCAACCTTGAACTGGGTCATTGGCTCCTGATCAAAGTCAAACGTATCCGTCGGCAAATTAGCAAAGCCAAGCGACATGACAGGATCGGGCTGCGTAGCAGCAGAAAGGCTGCTGGCCTCATAGGCTTGCTGCTCAAGCAGACTGCCCTGCAACCAGGGGTCCCCTGCCTGCGCTCGGGCAACGGCTTGTGCAAGGCCGAGCGTTTCACCGGCGTAGATCAATGCGGCATTGACAGATGCAGCGACAGACAATAGCGCGGCGCTGACTAATCCAATTATAAATCTGTTCATCATTTCCATCCCACTTGGTACGCAATACACCACAGCACAAAGCGCTTGGCGATTTCGAAAGCATGTGTAAGGTTTTCAGTAGGCTCTGACTCACGCGAAGCGCAAGCGACAGGCGCACTGATCCCGTGCTAGAGGGAGATGGGGGGTTTGAAAAAGAGGGTGTGGGCTGTACGTACGTTCGGGACGCGGATAACGGAATAGGCAGATGCTGCCTCCAGGTTATCCGCAGAAAAATCACTATTGAGCATGACTGCAGCGGAGTAGCAAAACGTCATCGAACAGTTTTCCTGATCGTCGCAGCAATCAGATGCGGCTGCCACGCCCTCTTGCATCATGGCATGGTGAGCATGTCCATCCATAACAGCCATGGGCTCAGCGTGCCCAGCGGGTGCAGAATTACCACTATGCTCATTCATGCTGCAAGGCGCTGCGACCACACTTACCGACTGCGCCGTGAGACAGCACAGTAACAGCAAAAAAACCGCAAGTTGTCGAAATGATCTATTCACAGGACGCATTATAAGCCGATTCGACGATCAGCGACAATGAGTGAAAAAACGCGGCGTGCGCCGGGGTATCACGCAACTGTTCGCCGGCGCGGTCTGAAACTCACGAAGAGAAGCAAAAACCCGGAGATCGCCAACCACAGCGTGAGAAAAGCGCTAGCGATAATCTGCGGGTTGTTGAATCCACCCACCTGGAAGTAGTCCATGAAATGGAGCATCAGCAATGTCTCCATCAACTCACCGCGCGCGTTTCGGTGAGCCAATACGGTGCCCGTCTCACCGTGCACATAAACACGTGTTTGTAAGCGATCGCTCATACGAACTTCCCACAAAGGACCCGCGATAGCATGAATACCGGCTACGCCTTCTGGCAGCAGCACCGCTTCACCAGGTGCGGCCGGACCCGCGTAAGACATCAGCGCGAGGTGTTGCGCGAGTGCGGCGTCAATGACGACAAGACGGCCGGTGCACGCATCGTATAACTTGATACCGTCATCCGTTTTCAGCTGGTACACAGGCCCGCCCGCCAATGAAGTCAGCTTTAGCCCCAGCGCGGTTCTGTTTCCCATGTCCAGCTGATCAGGTGCTATAAGAAAAGCTGCAGCCACGTCCAGGCCAGGCGGATCGACACTAGCGCGTGTCGTACCCCCTCCCGCCTGTGTCTGATCGATCAGGCTCATCAGCAGGCCAGTGCCCACCCACACAAGCAACTGCAGTCCTATTATCAGACTCAGCCATCTGTGCAAAAATCGTAGTAAGACAAAGAACGGATGCAAACGTAGCATTCAGCGCGACCTTCTACCGATCAACCCACGCATGAACAGTGTTAACCAGCCTCCAATCAGTACTGTAAACAGTCCCAATATTGCCGCCGCACTTAGCAGCAGCGTATTGATACTGTCGCGTGTTTCGTAATCCATAATGTGCAGCATCCACATGAAGTCAAATACCCGCCACAGGGTGTGCCGCCTGGTAATAAGCTCACCTGTGACAGCATCGATATACAGAGATGTGCCATGCCAATCGTCGAAGTTGACGCGCCATACAGGCGTACTCAGGAACCTCACTTCATCGGGAAAATCGGACTGCAGGTACTGCAGGGAATCAATCTCTGCACCGCGAGCATAATAGCCTCGCGCCAGCGAGCGCAGTTGTGGCTGCATTAAGGGCGACAGGCGCTCACCACTAACCACATCCACGAGAAATGTTTCCTGCGACGTGGTCAACTGATAAACCGGCTGATCCAACACAATGCGGTACTTCAACGCCAGTAAATCGGGATAGTCGTTCACCACGGTCGGTAAGCTGGCCAGTTGCTCAAGCTGCAGTGGATCCGGTGAACCGGTAGTTCGAACCAGGTGATCGCCGTGAATGATGTCGATATCCACGACGACCATATAGAAGCCGCTGATAGCCCACAGCAACAACTGGGTGCCCACAATGAGCGCCAGCCACTTGTGCAGCCTTCGCATGAGTAGTGGTGTATTAACGGGAGGAGGATTCATTGGCCCGTTAGCGAATAACGCCACGATCACGCAGTTCGATCAGGTCGCTTTCGCTCAAACCCAGCAGGTCGCTCAATACCTCAGTATTGTGACTACCGATATCGCCGCCAGGCCAATCTGTGCGCCCGGGCGTACCCTCTAATCTGGGCAGAATTGCAGGAATCTTCAACGGCTTCCCATCAATTTCTACCTGCTCAAACAGACCACGCGCCTGATACTGGGGATCGGCAAACATATCCTCCACACTGTAGATCGGCCCAACGGGAACCCGTACCGCTTCCAGTGTGTTGATCACATGAGCAGACGAATGCACGGCGCACCAATCCGACAGTGCTGCATCAATTTCAGCCTCGTGGCGCACCCGGCCTGCGTTGTCGGCCATAGCGGGATTCTCTGCCATATCTGAACGCCCGGCAGCCTGCATGAGGCGTTTGAAAATAGAATCACCGTTGCCGCCGATCACGACATATTTACCGTCGTCACAGCGATAGGTGTTGGTAGGCACAATGCCGGTTACGGTTGTACCCGACGGCTCGCGAACAACGCCCGCACCATCGTACTCGGGCACAATCGCTTCCATCAGATTGAACATTGATTCGTACAGCGCAACATCAATCACCTGCCCGCTTCCACCCTTGCTGCGCGCAATGATCGCCAGCGCAATACCCAGCGCTGCATGAATCGCAGAGATGGTGTCACCCATGCTTATATTCGGCCTGACTGGCGGTTTACCCGGCTCCCCATTGATGTAACGAAAGCCCGCAAACCCCTCTGTTACCGATGCATAACCGGGTTTGTCCGCGTAAGGACCTGTCTGCCCATAGCCTGAAATGCGCGTGTAGATTAAATCCGGATTGCGCTGCTTTACGGTTTCGGGTCCCAGGCCCCAGTCTTCCATGGCGCCGGGGCGAAAGTTCTCGACCAATACATCGGATGTATCGAGCAGACGCAGCAGCAGATCGCGCCCGGCCTCGTTTTTCAGATCCAGTGTTACGCTCTTCTTATTGCGGCCAAGGCTTCTATACCACAAAGAAGTGCCATCGCGGACCTCACGCCAACCCCGAATCGGGTCACCCCCGGGAGGTTCGATCTTGATAACCTCAGCGCCAAAGTACGCCAAAATGGTGCCCGTAAAGGGGCCCGCCAGCAGCTGGCCAACCTCAATCACCCGAATTCCATCTAATGGTCGTTGTTTATCAGACACACAAACTCCCCCGAATAGTGTGCGGAGGATTGTATAGCAAAACGCGGTAGATCAGGCGAGTTCGGTAAGCGTATCCGACAATGCAGACAACAAGCTATCGATTTCGTGTTTCTCGATAACGAACGGCAGCCCCATCTGAATGGTGTCGCCGCCGTAACGCACATAGAACCCCTTCTCCCACATACGCATCCCTACTTCAAAAGGTCGTCGCAGCGGCTCTCCCTCGTAGGATTGCAAGGTCAAAGCACCAGCGAATCCGTAGTTACGGATATCGCTGACAAAGGGTGAGCCCTTCAAGTCGTGTAACGCGTTCTCAAAGTACGGAGCCATCTCCGCCACACGTTGTGGCAGCTGCTCCTGTTCCAACACATCCAAAGCAGCAATTCCCGCTGCACAGGCTACCGGATGCGCGGAATAAGTATAGCCGTGCGGAAATTCCAGCAGGTAATCCGGACCACCCTGCTCCATAAAAGTCTGATAAATCTCGCTGGTGGCAATCACCGCACCCAATGGTACGGCACCGTTAGTCACCTGCTTGGCTACGTTCATGATATCGGGCACCACGCCAAACGCATCCGCGCCGGTCATCGCACCACAACGCCCAAAGCCGGTAATCACTTCGTCAAAAATCAGCAAGATATCGTTTGCATCACAAATATCGCGCAAGCGTTGTAAGTACCCCGCAGGAGGCGGAATGACGCCCGCAGAGCCCGCCATTGGCTCAACGATCACGGCTGCAATATTGGAGGCATCATGCAGCGCCACGAGCTCCTTCAGCTCATCCGCCAGTTGCCAGCCGTTTGTCGGCATACCTCGCGTGAAGGTATTCTCTGGCAGCATCGTATGCGACAGGTGATCGGCATCAACTGCCTGGCCGAACAGCTTGCGGTTAGCGCCAATACCGCCCACTGAAATACCGCCGAAATTCACGCCGTGATAACCCTTGATGCGGCCGATCAGTTTGGTCTTGGTGGGCTGGCCCTTCAGTCGCCAGTATGCTCTGGCCATCTTGAGTGAGGTATCTGCGCTCTCTGAGCCCGAATTGGTGAAGAAAACATAATCCAGACCATCGGGGGTAAGGGCCTTGAGGCGGTTGGCCAACTCAAACGAGCGTGGATGACCGAACTGGAATGCCGGTGAGTAATCCAGCGTTTGCATCTGTCGGGTGACCGCCTCGGTGATTTCCGCGCGGTTGTGACCCAACCCTGAGCACCACAGACCCGACATACCATCGAGAATCCGACGGCCGTTATCATCGATATAGTAGGCACCCTCTGCAGCGACGATCATACGGGGATCGTTCTTGAACTGGCGGTTACCTGTATAGGCCATCCAGTGAGCCTCGAGCTCGGCTCGGGTCAGCTTTTGGGTTGCGGGCATCTGCGACATTGACTTACATCCAGGTTGGTCAAAAAGGGCATGGTAAGCCCATTGCTTAGTTTCACAAATCATTACCTATCAATATAAAGTTTCGCTATTATGAAACTTTATATCACCGTAGGGCACGCCTGTGGCACGTAAAGCACTGCTGGGTAATGTCACAGACAACGACCTTCGACTACTTCGTGTGTACAGGGC
>CALINF010000339.1 GCA_938045215.1 uncultured Halieaceae bacterium
GACAGCGCGCAGCTTGCCCGGGCAATCAAGGGAAGAGACCTCTCTACAGCGCCGGAGGACGATCCCGCCGGGCAGAGCAATGTAATCGGCTGGCAGGAAGCGTTGCTTAACAAAAATGGCGTGTGTGAGCAGTGCAACGCCATCCTGCCCATGGGTGCCCGTGCCGCCGTGGGTGTACCGACACAGCCTCGCCCTGCCCTACTGTGCCTGGACTGTCTTGGTGCGCTATCGTCGCTCGCCGTCAATCAGGAAGCACCCGACGCTGACAAATCTATTCAAAAAGCACAACCTGCAAAGACCCCCAAACGCCGAAAAAAATCAGCTACCTAACGGGAACCATGTCATGAGTACATCAATCCAGACGGTGCAGGGTACAGCCCGACTCGTATTCGATTCAGTAGAAGGCATCACCAACATCGTTGAAGGAATGCACGAAACTATCGCACGTCGACCTCTACCCTGGTCGACAAGCCCTTCAGAGGCTACACGTGCTCACGGCTTGATCGCCTCTTCCGTGTATTCGGTGATCAGAGGCAGCAACAGCGCGCTGCGTGCAGGTGTCGACAGATCACTGGGCTTTATTCCCGACGGTGAAGATATGCACCACCGATCCGGCACCGAAATCAAAACCACAGCTGCACTAAATGGCGCTTTTGGTGATCACCTGGAGGCCACAGGCAATCCGCTCGCCACTTCCATGGGGCTGATGACACCTCACCAACTACTTACCGTTAGCCGTGCGTCACTGAGAGTCTCATTGCCCCAGGCCAACCCCCATCTGGTTGTGCTGGTGCACGGGTTGAGCATGTCGGAATTAAGTTGGAGCAGAAAGGGAGCACCCGATATTGGTGGTCGACTACAAGACGAGCTGGGATGCTCACCCCTGTATTTACGCTACAACACCGGGCGCCATATCTCCAACAATGGCAAGGAGTTAGCGGCGTTGCTGGAGCACTTATGCAAGGCATGGCCGGTCCCGGTGGAATCGCTCTCTTTGGTTGGGCACAGCATGGGAGGCCTGGTGATTCGCAGCGCTTGCTGGTATGCAGAGCAGGCGCAAAGTGGCTGGCTAGAAAAGCTGCAGCGGTTAGTGTGTCTGGGCACCCCACACCACGGCTCACCATTGGAGCGGGCAGGTCATGCGCTCGATGTGGCGATGAAAAAAATTCCATACACCGCGCCACTGGCTCTTGGAACATATCGCAGCGCGGGAATCAAGGACTTACGTCACGGCAACCTGTTAGATGAAGATTGGGAGGGGCACGACCCTGACCAGCCCAGGCCCGACACGCGCAGAATCATTCCACTGCCGCGCGATGTCGACTGCTATTTCGCGGCAGCCACTGTTGGACGCGATATACACGACCCGCTGGGGCATGTACTGGGAGACCTACTGGTGCGACTGGACAGCGCGGTGGGATCGCATAGCGATGATCTTAGAAGCCTGAAAATCGAGCCAGAAAACTGCAGGATTTTTCACGAGAAAAACCACTTCGACCTGGTGAGTGACGAGCGGGTTCACCAGCAAATTATTGAGTGGTTTGAGCCCGTCCGTGACAAAGCTGTAGAGAAAGAATCACGCCCTGGTTTGTGACCGCCACCTTGAGATTCCGCTCTCAAAGTTTGACCGCATTTCCACAAAGCCAGCGAATCTATTCATAACACGCTCGAGAAATCGAACACGCGCTCAGAAGCGAGGTACATTGTCGATGCGGTGATCTAGTCACACCATTCCAAGCATTTACCCTATACTTTTGACTACCGAAAATATCAATAACATGGAGTTCTACTTGGCGTATTTCTATGTGCAGCACGAGTACTGGTTCGCCGCAATTCAACTGATTCTTGCAATGCTCGGAATGGGGGCCACTCTGACAGGGAAAGACTTCCGTGACGTGGTGCTCGAACCGCTTGCGATGTCGGCAGGTACCGCAATACAACTCGTGGCAGTACCAATAACAGCCTTCGTTTTTTTGCGCTTACTGGGCGTTGGGGATGGGGTGGCAGTGGGGCTAGCGCTGATTGCCGCTATTCCGGGTGGCACTACCTCTAATATCTTTACCTTTTTTGCACGCGGCAACGCTGCCCTGTCAATCAGCATAACCGCGGTTACTACCCTGCTGTGTCTGGTATCTACACCTCTCATTCTTTCGTTGATGATAAGCCAGTATCTGCCCGCCGACTTCACCATGCCCAAGGCGCAGATTATGCGAGAGATTGCAGTCACCTTACTGCTCCCTTTGGTCATTGGTATGCTGTACCTGTACTTGTTCCCTCGCAGCGCTCCTATCTTGTCCAAATGGAGCATCAGGGGATCTTTACTGGGCATCCTGGCGATTGTGGTTGGCTCTGCAATGGCGGGTCGGTTGAATATAGCCGCGTTTGGCATGACCAACGTGCTGTTGGTCATAGGGTTTGTCATATTTTTATCTGCCGTGGGCCACCTGATCCCCAGGATGTTGCGCTTGTCTCGAACAGACTCCACGGCGATTGAGTTCGAAGTGATAGTGCGCAATATCAATCTGGGCGTCATGATCAAGGCCTCCATTTTTCCGGCGGCCGCAGTTGCCACAGCAGAACTTGGAAACACAGTACTGTTTACACTTTTGTTGTACGGGGCATTGCAACTGCTCATTTCCGCAGTTCTTATCCCTATATGCCGGCGCTCCAATGGTGCCAAGGCATCAGAGCCTGGCAATTCAATACAATGAACTTCCGCTGGACACCAGCGCCATGAGCGATGCTGGCGCGCCACTGCCGCGCTCAACGGTGATGATCTACGGAGCTCTGGGATTCCCGCTCGCTTTGTTAGGCTATCCCCTCAGCGTCTGGCTGCCGCGCGCCTATGGCACAGACGTCGGCATCGAGTTGTACCTGATTGGCGCAATTATCAGCGCCGCCGCCATCTTTGATGCCATCACGGATCCCCTGATCGGCTTTGCCTCGGACCGCTTTCGTTCACGCTGGGGGCGGCGTAGAAGCTGGATAAGCATCGGCCTTCCATTGCTGACACTGGCAACCTGGATGTTGCTCAGCCCTGGCTCCACGGCCACTGCAGCCTACCTGGGAATCTGGTATATCGCGCTGCGAGTCGGTTCGACGCTGGTCCTGGTACCCTACGGGGCCTGGGGTGCAGAGCTCAGCAGCGACTATCACGATAGAACCCGACTCAATTCATCGCGGCAGAAATGGATACTGCTGGGCCTTATCGGTGCGGCCCTGATCCCGGCCGGCGTAGAGTTTTTGAACGACGGCGCTTCGGTGCCCGCGCTGGAGGTGCTGGATGCCTTCGCCTGGGCAGTATTGTTGACACTACCATTGA
>CALINF010000340.1 GCA_938045215.1 uncultured Halieaceae bacterium
GGAAATCATGCCCAGCATAGAGCGCGTCTGTTGATCCGCACCCTCCCCCGCAATCATGTTGATGCCAAGTTCGGCAATCTGTGACTTCTCGATCTGTCCTGTCAGCGTCAGTATGGGCTGGGTAACACCGGGGTATAACAAGCCCAGCGACAGAACGATAAGTAGCAAACCCACAATGCGGCGAGAAGTGGTCATAGTTGTTCCAACACCAAGGTCGATGAGTTAACTCAGAGATACGTAGCAAATCGTGCCAATCACGACCACACCGAGCAGATTTAACATGACACCCTCACGGGCCATGCGCGCGGTAGTGACCAGACCACTGCCAAATACCACTGAGTTGGGTGCTGTTGCTACAGGCAGCATAAATGCGCAGCTTGCACTCATAGCCGCCGGCACCATCAGCATCTCAGGCGGCAAGCCTGCAGCCAGCCCCGCGGCAGCAAGCACAGGCATCAGCAGCGTAGTGCTAGCGGTGTTAGAGGTCGCCTCGGTCATGAAGGTGACAACCAGGCAAACGAGGCCTATCAGCAGCCAAAGCGGAACATCAGTCATCTGGGCCAACCAGTTACCCATCAGGTCACTCAATCCGGAGTTGACGAAACCCTTGGCCAGACAAATACCGCCGGCGAATAACAACAGCACACCCCAGGGAATAGTGGCTGCACGCTCCCAATCGAGCAACCGATTGCCCTTGCCCTGACCGCTAGGGACAAGAAACATCACAATAACCGCCAACAGCGCGACCGAGGCGTCATTGGCGTAAGGCAGGTCCAGCCAGGCGCGCCAGCCACCAAAGGGCTCGCTGCGAGTTATCCATGCCAGCGCGGTCAGCGCAAACACGACCATTACCCGTTTTTCGTCGGACTTCCAGGGTCCCACCTCAGGCAGTTGCAGGTTAAGGCGCATACCCACATTGCGGGTCAACACGAGGGCCATCAACGGAATCATAATGACCACAACCGGAATACCCCACTTCATCCACTGGGTAAAACTGATCGACTGCCCGGTGTATTCCTCATACACCTGCATAAATATCAGGTTTGGAGGAGTGCCGATGGGGGTGCCCACTCCACCCACGCTGGCCGCATAAGCCATACCCAGCAACAAAGGTGGCGCCAGACGCTCTCGATCTTCGGCCCCATCGAGCACTGCCAGCGCCACGGGGAGCAGCATCAGCGTGGTGGCCGTATTTGATATCCACATACTCAGCAGTGCCGACGCCACCATAAAGCCCAGTACCAGTCTGCGCCCGCTTTGTGCTCCAAACAGGTTGACCATACCCAGTGCTATGCGGCGATGAGCACCCGAGTGCTCCATGGCCTTGGAAAGTAAAAAGCCCCCTAGCAGCAACAGGATCAGCGGCGAGCCATAGGCCTGCCCGACTTCTGCCGGCGTGAGCACGCCCAGCAGGGGCAATACAGCCAGAGGCAGCAGTGAAGTCACCGGTATCGGCACCGGCTCGAAGATCCACCAGACCACGCACACGACCGCCACAAAGGTGACAATCGCCATGGCTGAGTCGTAGCCGCCCGACAGCAACACCCAAGAGGCGAAAGCTGCTGCCAAAGGCCCTGACCACAGAGCCACAGTTTTTACATCAGTCATCATAGTTCGGCGTTACAACTCTGCGAAAATCTCAGCGCTACGGTTCAGCGAGTAAAGGGAATCTTGATAATACGATCACCCACATAGGAGCCTACATACAGTACCGAACCCACGTCGACAGCCGCAGTACCTGCGCCCATTGGCGGTCCATCCAGGGCAACCAGCTCGCGGCTCACAAGGGTTTGAGGATCAACTTCAACAATAGCGAAGGGCAGCAGGCTGGGTTCTTCGTTACCCTGCTCGAGCGAATCTGCCACCTCGAATATGCCGGCTTTATGTGAAGCCACGAGCAGCTTGCCGTCCTGGCTCCAGTTGGAATTGTCCGGCTTGTCAATTTCGATTTCCCCCAACCGGTCACCGGTCGTCATATCAACAACTCGTAATCGACCGGCGATATACTCATTCATGTACAGAGTATTCTCATCCGGGCTCACTGCCACACCATTGGGAAATCGTCCGCGCGTACCGGGCTGTTCGGAGAAACCGCGCCCAGGCCGCCAGCGGTGCACGAAACCACTATCGACGCCTAAAATAGCCAACAGGGCGGTTCCCATACCCGCATCTGCGGCGGTGGGCTGGCTGACGACAAAGCCGCCATCGGACAGCGCGGCTACATCATTAAAGTTGCCGTCCCTAGGCGCCTCAACGCAGCCACGCCAGATTGCCCTCGGGCTACCTTCTTCGGTGGGTTCAAGCTCAAAAAACTCCACCGACTCACGCCCGCCATGATTCACTGCCAGCAGTTGCCAGCTTCCGTCGGGTCTGACGCCTGAATCCAGACCATGCAACAACCATTCAGGAGGCGGCGCAGCGCAGGCTGGATCACCCCAGCCTGCCAGCGCTTCAACCTGCAGGGCGTCGGGCGATGTCAGGTCGTACACTGCGTCATCACGAGTGTCGAGCAGAAAAAGGCCGCCGGGTGCAGCCATCTGCCCAAATACCAGATGCTGTGCACTGGGACTACGCACCACATCCTCGGGGGCAACCACAGAGCAAATAGACTCTATGCCATCAACCGGATCACACGGCGCTGCACTGATGGGCCAGGGCAGCACCAGCGCACAGAGTAAAGCCGCGCCACAAAGCGCGCGCAGCCTTACGCTACAGAACTTCAGCCGGGTGATGTATCGCAATGTCATCATCAATCTGCTCTTCTACCGAGAAAAAACCCAATCCTGTCGCAGCAACGCGGCCCTGTAAAGCAATCTCGCGATAACCGCTGCCTGCCTCACGTGTTATCAGCGCTTTCCTGACCGGGATGAACTCTACTAGAGTCCCGGCGCGCTTACGGCTACACTGCGGGGATGCCTGAAAATACCAGCCAACTGATAGACGGCTTCGGTCGTCACATTGACTACGTACGCCTGTCGGTCACCGACCGCTGCGACTTTCGCTGCGTCTATTGCATGGCCGAGGATATGACCTTTATCCCCAAGCCACAGATCCTCAGTCTGGAAGAAATCCTGCAACTGGGGCAAGCCTTTACTGAATTAGGCGTGCGCAAGCTGCGACTGACCGGGGGCGAACCGCTGGTGCGCAACAATGTACTGTCACTGATCGAAAACCTGGGTGCTCTCCCGGGGCTTGACGAGTTGGCCATGACCACGAACGGTTCGCAGTTGCAGCGCCTGGCGCGCGCGCTCAAAGACGCGGGCGTGAATCGCCTCAATATCAGTCTGGACAGCCTTAATGCGCGCCGATTTCGCCACCTCACCCGCTATGGCAACCTAAACCAGGTTGTGGCTGGCATCGATGCCGCGGTAGATGCCGGTTTTGAAAGTATTCGCCTCAACGCCGTAATACTCAAAGGGCGCAATGACGACGAGGTTGCGCAGCTGGTTCAGTTCGCTTGCGATCGCGGCATCGATATCGCCTTTATCGAGGAGATGCCGCTGGGACACATTCAGGAACACGACCGGGCACTTAGCTTTATCAGCAGCGCCAGTTTGCACAGCAAGCTGAGCGAGAAGTTTACGCTGGAAGCGCTGGGCGAACCGGCCAGCAATGCCGGGCCTGCCCGCTATCATCAGGTAGCAGGGTATGCATCCAAGGTAGGGTTTATCTCGCCGCACAGCAATAATTTTTGCCACCTGTGTAACCGGGTGCGGGTCACCGTAGAAGGCCGCCTCCTGCTGTGCCTGGGCAACGAACACAGCGTTGACCTGCGCCAGGTATTACGCGATCCAACCGCCGACCTGCCTATGCTGAAAGAGGCAATAACCCGGGCAATGACACTTAAACCCGAGAAGCACCACTTCGATAATAACGGCGAGCCCGAAATTGTCCGGTTTATGAACATGACAGGTGGGTAGCCCTACTGCGCCCTTCGTATACAATGGCGTCCTGCCAAAATGAGGTAACCGCTTGAATACCCTAGATTTCCCACAACTGGCATCAGTTGAAGCCATTCAATCCGGCTTTGAGTCGTATGGCTATATCTGTAGCAAGAAAATTGCCACAGCTGTATTCCTGGCGTTTCAATTGCGTAAACCCATTCTGGTGGAGGGTCCGCCCGGCGTCGGCAAAACCGAATTGGCCAAAACTTCGGCGGAAATGCTGGCCTTGCCCCTGATCCGCCTCCAGTGCTATGAGGGACTCGATGAAGCCAAGGCGCTCTACGAGTGGAAATACGGCAAGCAGCTGCTCTATACCCAGGTTCTGAAAGAGAAACTCGGTGATCTGCTACATGGCGCTCAGGGGCTGGCAGAATCGATAGAACGACTGCACCAGTTCGGAGACATTTTTTACTCTGAAGACTTTCTTGAGCCTCGCCCCCTGCTTAAAGCTATGCAGGAAGACGAGGGAGCCATTCTGTTGATCGATGAGATCGACAAGTCCGACTACGAGTTCGAATCCCTACTGCTGGAAATCCTGTCTGACTACCAGATATCCATTCCAGAGATCGGCACCATAAAAGCACGCACAGCGCCCATGGTCTTCCTGACCAGCAACAATACACGTGACATCAGCGACGCTCTCAAACGCCGCTGCCTGCACCTGTATATTCCTTTCCCCTCGGTAGAGCTTGAAGAACGAATCGTTCTCAGCCGTGTACCGGATGTTGATGCTCAGCTGCGCCATCAGCTGGTTGATTTTGTTCACTCGGTTCGAGATCTCGACCTGAAGAAAACGCCTGCTATTTCCGAAACTATCGACTGGGCACGCAGCCTGCTACTGCTGCATGCCGATCATCTGGATGAGGAACTGGTGCGCTCGAGTCTCAACGTCTTGCTCAAATTCGAGGACGACATCGAGACAGCTGAGGCAGAGCTGCGTGTCTTGCTAAAGCATGCGGTAGAGAGCTAAAACAGGGACGCCGGCAAGCATGCAATCCAACCTCGTGAGTTTCATCCAGGTGCTGCGCAGCCACGACGTGAGGATCTCGCCTGCCGAGACCCTCGATGCCATGACCGTCGCCAAGACTCTGGGCTACGCTGACCGTACTCTATTGCGGGATGGTCTTGGCATGACCCTGGCAAAAACTCCCGAAGAAGAGCTGGTCTTCAACCGCTGCTTCGATCAGTTCTTCCAGCAATCTCTGTCGGATTTCGAGTTGCCTGAAGATTCCAGCGAGGGACAGCAGTCCGAAGATGAGAGCGAAACAGGCGACGCCAACCCTGATGCTGATTCAGCCGCCAATGCCGCGGGGGACTCAGAGTCCCTGCTGCAGCAGGCAGCGGCGGAGTCTGAGCAGATAAATGACTTGATGCAGTCGGAGCTGATGCAGAAACTGGTGCAGAACA
>CALINF010000341.1 GCA_938045215.1 uncultured Halieaceae bacterium
CCAGCGCTCCTATTACCCCCGGCGCTACGCGGTGACCACCCTCATCTACCACCTGCACGTCATACCCTGGCACCGGCCGGGTCGGTGAGCCGGGCACAATGGGCAACTGCTCAATGCCCAGGCAGTTGGAGCAAATTGGCCAACCAGTTTCGGTTTGCCACCAATGGTCGATCACAGGCACGTGCAACACATCGCCGGCCCACGTCAGCGTATCGGGATCACAACGCTCGCCCGCCAGAAACAGCGATTGCAGACTGCTCAGATCATAGTCATGCGCCAACACTCCCTCTGGATCTTCCTTCTTGATAGCCCGAAAAGCCGTGGGCGCGGTAAACAGTACATTCACCTTGTACTCTTCAATAACGCGCCAGAACGCGCCAGGATCGGGTGTGCCAACTGGCTTTCCTTCGTACAATACCGTCGTATTACCATTAAACAATGGCCCGTAAACAATATAGGAATGACCGACAACCCACCCCACATCAGACGCCGCCCAATACACATCCCCGGGTTGCACGTTGTAGATAGCACCCATACTCCACTTGAGCACCACGATACTGCCGCCAGTGTCACGCACTACCCCCTTGGGCTGCCCGGTTGTACCCGAGGTATACAAAATATAGAGAGGCTCATTGGCCGGTACCGGGACGCAGTCAACAAAAGGGGCTGCTGCCACTGCATCATTCCAGGCAATGTCTCGCCCCTCCAATAGTTCGGCTGGCTGCTGCTGCCGCTGCACTATGATGCAACTGTCTGGCTTGTGCTGCGCAAGATCGATTGCCGTATCGAGCAAGGGTTTGTAAGGCACTACCCTGCCGGGCTCGATACCGCAGCTGGCCGACACGATAACGCGAGGCTGCGCGTCGTCGATACGCACTGCCAGTTCATTGCTGGCAAACCCGCCAAACACAACCGAATGCACAGCACCCAGCCTGGCGCAGGCAAGCATGGCAATCACCGCCTCAGGAATCATCGGCAGATAGATAATAACCCGGTCGCCGCAAACCACTCCTTGCTGAGATAAGGCACCCGCAAAGCGTGCCACCGCCTCCAGCAGCTGCGCATACGTATACTGCTGCTTACTGTCCGCGAGCGGACTGTCGTAAATCAGCGCCGACTGATCACCGCGCCCTGCCGCCACATGGACATCAAGGGCGTTGTAACAGGCATTGGTAACCCCATCAGGAAACCAGCGATGGTCTCCTGCAGCGTCCTGCTCCAGTGTTTTCCCGGGCACCTGAAACCAGTGCACATGCTGCGCTGCTTCCTGCCATATCGCGGTCTCTGTCATTATCGAAGTTCCCCAAACACCCTGTCAGATTCACGCCTACGCTACGTGCTTTGGCCACAATGGGCAATTCAGCCCACTGCATTGATGTACACACCCTATTCGACCGATTTTTGGCCATATTTGACCCTTGGGGTGGCCGGCCTGTTCTCTTACACTACCTGCACCTAAAACCCAAATAAAGAAGCGAACCATGTCTGAAGCCGCACACGACACCAGCCAGGACGACCTGATTGAAGACCGCATCGAGAATCACGATGCAACAGTGGTTGATAAAGACCCCTATGAAGTCGACATTGCCGATTTTAACCTGGCCAATCCACATTTGTTTTCCAGTGACAAGCTGTGGCCATGGTTTAAACGCCTGCGCGAAGAAGACCCAGTGCACTACTGCCGCGACAGCATGTTTGGCCCCTACTGGTCTGTCACCCGCTATGACGACATCATGAAAGTGGATACTTCACACGACATCTATTCTTCGGAGCCGACGATCACTGTGGGCGATCTGCAGGAAGACTTTCAGCTGTCTATGTTCATCGCAATGGACCGCCCCAAGCACGACGAGCAGCGCGCGGTGGTTAACCCTGTGGTGCGCGGCGATCAGTTGCGCAATTTTGAACCCCTGATTCGAGAGCGCACGCGTGAGGTGCTGGATTCACTGCCAATCGGCGAAGAATTCAACTGGGTCGATAAAGTCTCGATTGAGCTGACAACCCGCATGCTGGCAACTCTGTTCGATTTTCCGTTTGAAGATCGCACCAAACTGACACGCTGGTCAGACGTTGCTACTGCTATTCCCGGCATGGGCATCATAGAAAATGAAGACCAGCGACGCGAGGAACTGCTGGAATGTCTCGCCACTTTCACCGAACTGTGGAATGAGCGCGTGAAGGAAGAGCCAAAGGGCGACTTTATCTCCATGCTGGCTCACGGCTCAGCCACACAAGAGATGGACCCCTTGGAGTACCTGGGCAATATCATCCTGCTTATCGTGGGCGGCAATGACACCAGCCGTAACTCAATGACTGCCAGCGTACTGTGCCAGAACCTGTTTCCAGATCAGTTCGAAAAGCTCAAAGCCAACCCAGCGTTGATACCCAGCATGGTGGCTGAGACCATTCGCTGGCAGACACCTCTGGCTTATATGCGTCGCACTGCCAAGGAAGACACTATTTTAGGCGGCAAGCAGATTAAAAAAGGCGATAAGGTGCTGATGTGGTATGTGTCGGGTAACCGGGACGACTCTCACTTTGAGAACCCCGATGACTACATTATCGACAGACGCAATGTGCGCAGTCACCTCTCCTTCGGTTTCGGCATCCATCGCTGTATGGGTAACAGTGTCGGCGAAATGCAGCTACGCATTCTGTGGGAAGAAATCCTTGAGCGCTTCGACCGTATCGAAGTGGTTGGCGATGCTGAGCGTATTCCCTCTTCTTTCGTAAGAGGCTACGCCTCTCTTCCGGTTGTGCTGCACGCCAAGAAGTAACTACCGCCGGATTTTACCTGGCCAGACGCAGCTACAACCCCTTTATTGATCTACCGCATTTGTCGGTAGATCAATTCGCGGGTAGGCTTAGCCGATGAACGAGTCCGTTAACTCTACTGCAATTTCAGTTCCCGTCAGCTCAAGACCTGATGCGCGTATCGTCGAGGCTATGCGTACATTGCCTCGTGACCACTTTATCGAGATGAGCGAGCCATCAGTCGTGATTGGTCGCAGCATTCCACCCACCAACGCCGTCTCGGAAATTCTCAAGCACGCAGACATCCACCCAGACCACACGGTGTTGCAGGTTGGCACTGGAGCGGGCTACCTGGCCGCCCTACTGTGCCGACTCGCGACCCAGGTAGTCTCGTTGGAAAAACATCCGGACATTGCTCACTGCGCGCAGGAGCGCTTCAATCGGCTCGAATTGTCCAACCTGATACTGCGCATTCAGGACGGCGAAAACGGCGCTGAAGATCTTGGTCCGTTTGACCGCATCCTCGTGTCCAGCCCCCGCGTTAGAAATATCGAAGTACTGCTCGAGGAACTCGCGCCAAACGGCCTGCTGATTGCGCTGGAAGAAGGCGAGCATGACACACACCTGCTAACGCGCTACCAAATGAGTGAGCTGGGAAATCCGGTACGTTCGGAATTAGCGCTGGTGGACTTTTCAAAAGACTCCGGCATGACCCTGCTGGATATGGGCATGGTCGACAAGGCGATGCTGGCGAAAGCGAGAACCACAGCGCGACGCAAAAAGTTACCGGTGATCAAAGTGCTGCGCGACATGCTCAACATGGAAGACACGACGCTCTATCGCCGACTGGCCGAGGAAAACGGTATGCCGTTTGCTGTGATAGACGACCTGTTGCCAACCGTTGAGCCGCAGCTGATGGATACGTTCTCTCGCAGTTTTCTGGACAGTCATCACCTAGTACCGCTGGAAGTACGGGATCGCTGCCTGCAAATGGCCACAGACGACCCAGACAGTGTTGTAGAAGACATCTACCAAATGTACCCCTACGAACGCGTACAGAAAGTTCTGGTAACGCCTAATGATTTCAAACGGCTGTGGACGACTGTTGAGCTGTCACTACAAGGCGAGATTAAGCAAATGCGCCAAAGTGCAGCTAGTAACTCGACACTACTCTCGAGAGAAGACCTGCTGAGCCCAAAGCGGTCACGCATTGAAGCACACCTGATCACGCTACTCGATGCACTGTTACTCGACGCGGTGAGCGAGGACGCCAGCGACATCCACATCGAACGCTACGAGGACCGCACGCGCATACGTCTGCGCGTAGATGGTGATCTGCATGACTTGCAACACTATCGGCTATCGCAGCAGGAAACTCGCGGCCTGATCAACGTCATCAAGATACGCGGTGACATGGATATTGCCGAGAAACGCCTGCCGCAGGGCGGGCGCTCAAACCTGATCGCAGGCGGGGTGAGCTACGACCTGCGAATTCAGGTGCAGCCCACCTTACACGACGAGGCCATCGTGATTCGACTGCTGCCGCAAAGCGGCAACATCGTTGCAATCGAAGACCTGGGTATGCAAGCGCCTATTGTGAAACACTACCGCAGGCTACTGGACAATCCGTCAGGGCTGGTGCTCGTGGTAGGTCCAACCGGGTCAGGCAAGACAACAACGCTATACGCCGGATTATCGGAACTGGCCCACGATGGGCGGCGCAAAGTTATTACCATAGAAGACCCCATTGAATACTCGATGGATGATATTCAACAAACACGGGCCAGGCCCGATATTGGCTTCAACTTTGCCGATGGCATGCGATCCTTTGTGCGTCAGGACCCCGACGTTATCCTGGTGGGTGAGATACGCGATCAGGAAACCGCTATTGAGGCGATACGCGCATCTCAAACCGGCCACGTGGTGCTCTCAACCCTGCATTGCAATGACGCGGTAGATGCGTTGCAGCGAATCTATGACCTGAACGTACATCCTAACTCCATCGCGAGCGAACTCATGGGCGTCATCGCACAGAAGCTGGC